>CAZOTP010000357.1:0-3352 GCA_964582655.1 uncultured Pirellulales bacterium
AAAAAATATTGGGCGTCAAACATCCCGCGAATCCGGGAGGGAAGCTTGCTCCAGCCCCGAGAAAGTATCTCTTTCAGAAAAACCGATCGGGTTTTCTCCGCCGGAATCCCAAACCGCTTCACGATGAATTTCGGGTAGGAAGTGACCAGACGCTGCAAATGGTTCTGCTTGTGCAGCTCCTGCGCTAAATTAAATGCGTGGAATCGCCCCCCCACAGAAATCGTGACTCTCATCGTCTCTCTCTCCGAATTCCGAGTTTTCTCTCCATATCGGTTTGCCGATTTCCAACAGCTTTCGCTCTACGCCCGGGAGCGCCAAACGTATCCTGCGATCACATACTATACTATACTATAACGAGTCCATCCATGAAATGCTAATATTTTTTTCTAAATATTTTACAAAAAAGAACTTATGTCGGCCACGACGCCCTAAACTACGCCGGACCAAGGACTTATCCCCCTTCCGGATCCATATTTCGCCGGAGACCATCAACCATAACTACATACGCCGTCTCGACCACCTTTTGGAATCCAGTAAAGCCCAGGTGACAAACGGGCCGTCCAACCAAAAAGAAATCCTCCATAAGCATACGCCTGTTCCGGATAAGGTTTCCTTTCTGAAAATATCCTGCCGTCAAATCCATGTTTCATTCCGCTCAATTCACCAAATCGGCAATCTTCGCCAGCACTCCGCGCATTCGCTCCGTATAGCTGTACCCGCTCTGAATGCAACGCTCTCGACCCGCCTTTGCGATCCTCTCTCGGATCAAATCGTGAGATAAATAATAGTTCAATTTATCCTTGAATTCCTCCTCGCTCGCAAAAAAATCGGCTTCTTTCCCCTCCGCAAACAGCGATACATGCTCCTCCGTTCGCTCGGCAAGCATAAACGTTCCGCATGCCGTAATCTCATACGTGCGGGTGGTGGTTTGATCCGGCGCAAGCTTCGATAACAGTCCCAAACCCACCTTGGAACAGCAGATCGCCTTGGCGTAATCCATATGCCAGATCCCGCTGCCCCGATAGACACTCTTCAGCCAGGGATGAAACCATACATGGCGATCCCATTTGCCCCATACCCCCGTATTGCGCGTTACTTCGCTTGCGCATCGGACATAACGGTAATAATGGGGCTCGCAATGCCCCACAAAAATCACATCGGTTTCCAGCCGGCTTTGCAGTTCCGGCTCGACATCATGCGGCCGGAATATGTTCGCGTCATATCCCTGATCGGCGTAAATCACCTCCCGGGCTCCCCGTTCCGGGTACAGATCCATCTCATATCGCTTCGTGGTGATCACAATATCGTAGCAGGGAATACTCCGGATGAAATGCCGGGTTTGATGAAATACAATGGCAGGATCCGGAGTATAATGAATCACCGCGCGAACCCGCTTCTTCAACGCCTCGACAGTCTCCGGATAGATCCAAATCCCTTTGTCGATCCAGACATAATCACAATGCAAGTCCCGAGCCCGCGAAACGATATCCCGGTTCAGAGCCCCAATCTGAGGACCGTAATTCAGTCGATAGGAGATCGCTCGAAGCAGTCGGCTTCCATACTGGTAATAGGGATCCATATCAAAAGATACTATGTCATGCCCAAGCTCCTGAAGAGATTCCATTCTCTGAAGCGTGGTGCTCCCCTTTCCCAATGGACCGATATAATAGATCTTCTTGTTGGTTTCCGCCATAGATGAATGTTTATCGCTTTTCGGAACAGACCCCTCGCAGGATAGTTCTGTTCCTGGGTTGTTAGGAAAATTTCACGATCGAATCCGCTCTCCTGAGTTCCCGGAATCCCCCGCAAATACTTAAGGCCGTTCGGGTAAATCGGGTCCCAAACAGAAACGCGAAGCAATGCGGGGATACATGGTAATTCCACCCGACGCACCCCTGTCGGTTCCCTCGCGAAAAGATTAAAACCGGCAGTCCCGCCGATTTTCGTTCAAAAATCCGAGATCCAGACCCATTTCCTCCAATGCTCGGATCATTCGCTCCCGCGAAAACATCGGGTTCTCCGCCAGCCGCCGCATCGCTTCCTCACGCGTAATCTGCCCCTCCCGGATCATGTTGCTGTACAAGGCGTCCGTGTAAGTCGCTCCGATCGTATCGTAAAACATGAAATTCTTCAGCTCCGCAAAATCGCAGTCCGCTCGCCACGTCGTCCAGCAGCCCGGAGGAAGCTCCCACCCCAGCTCCTCCTGAATAATCCGTTCGCACTCCGACTCCGACCACGACTGATGATAAAAATATTCGAAACTCTTGATCCCGGAATACCGCATCCGAAGATAAGGCGTGTGAGGATCCAGATACAAGACAGACGCCTTGGCCGCCTGAAACAGATAACGCATCACCTGCGGGCACCGCACCAGCAGATGGATTCCCTTTTTGAGGATCCGCGTCGATTTCACCAGAGAAGGCCATAACGCGAATCGATCCTCATGGGCCGCCACATTCTCATTTTCCAGCGTCGGCACATACTGCACTCCCTCGTTTTTATTAATCCCGCATACAATGGATTTTACGTTGTACTGGTCCGCCGCCCGATACAATCCCGGAAACGCCGATTTGCACACCAGGCACGCCAGATTCACCACAATCGGCTCATGAAAACGGCGCCACAGCTCGCAGTAATAACGAGCCACCTTCCGATGCTTCTCCTGCGAAATGGGCATCTCCACCAGCTTAACCCCCAGACGCTGCACCATGCGGCGAACGTTTTGATCGATCACATCGTGGGTAAACGGCGTGCGATAATACACCGCCAGACACCGAAGCTGGTGTTTGCGCGTAAGCAGATACAGGAGATACGAACTGTCACGCCCCCCGCTGACCCCCACCACGCAGTCGTAATCGCTTCCCTGCCCGCGCTGACGGATCTCCGTAATCACATTTTCAATGTCATTGGGAGTTAATCCCGCTCCCCCGCTTTCCTTCTGCTCCTTTTCAAACTGGAGGCACAGCCCGCAAACCCCGTCCTCACGAAATGCCACCGAACTCAGCGATCGAGGCACCACGCATCGCCGGCACCGATCCTGTAAAAAGGATGACCCAGGCGGAATCGCTTCCGATTGTATTGGAGTACTTCGTTCTTCAGACATAACATCATTCCTTCCTTTGTCTCAATAAAAACGATTTACTCGTCTGCCTGCATCAAGATGAAACGAACGCTTCGTGACTGAAAAGCACCATGAGTCATCACCCCCGGTTCTCTTCTCTTTTCGCTTGGTTTTCATTGGACCATGGTGGAATTGTAATCCTCCGCGTCCGGAATCAGGATATTCAAACTCAGGGAGAAGATTTAATTGGAACATGGTGGAATAGTAATCTTATGCACACCTTAGCCTGAG
>CAZOTP010000358.1:0-3340 GCA_964582655.1 uncultured Pirellulales bacterium
ACCCTCGACGACTGCCTCCCCGTCACCCTCGACAACATCCGATCCCCCGTCGGATGGAAAAGCGGCAACGACCTCTCCTCCCTCCTTGGAAAAGAAGTCTCCCTCCGCGTCAGCTTTGTCAACGGCGTTGTGTACGCTTTCAAATTCTACGATCCCGGTAAACCCGATTAAAAAGGAAAACAATAAGATCAGCATGCTCGAATGCATACCGGGCTTGTGCAGCCGCATGGACAAAGCCTCCACGATTGCCCTGGCCGCACCCAAACCCATGTTCATGTCGCAGGAGGTGCGGGACGATCTTCCTACAGCAAAGGATCTGGTCAATCTGGTCTCTCGCGCCTATCAGTTCCTCAATGCAGAAGAGAAACTCACCATCCACTATGACCAGCGAGGCATACACCAGTTCATCGGCGAGCCTGCCTATGACTGGATCAAAACTCTCTGGCCCATATAAAATCTTTGAAACAGATTCTGGATATAAAGGAACCGCAGCCATGAACATCCGATGGATAAGGCAATGTACCCGATTTATCGGGATCGCCGGCATAGGATTACTGTGTTTTGAAAACTCCACGGCTCTCGCGGAGTCTGCGGACGCACCGGCACAGAATTTGAAATGGATTGACGCCGCTCAAAACGAAACTGTGCAAGTGAACGGACTGCCGTGGTTCCTGGAAAACGGACGGCGGTTTATCCGCATGCCCCTGCGGGAACGGGCAAATCTGTCCGAGGGAGTGTGGCGGATGTCGCTGTGCCCCAGCGGAGCAAGGGTGCGGTTCAAAACCGACTCCACAACGCTGCTGATCAGGGTGGATCACGGAATGGGCGATCCCAAAAAACTGTCAATGAATCACATGAGTTTCGTCGGTGTAAGCGGCATCGATCTCTATCTCGGTCCGCCGGGCCGTCAGGATTTCTGGTTGACAAGCATGGGCAAGGGAATTATGCCGACAGATGTATATGAATACACCTATTTTGAGAAATGGCCAAAAGCCATGCGGGAATTCACCCTGTATCTGCCCGCCTATTCGGAACTGAAAATGCTGGAAATCGGCATCGATGCCGATGCAGCGCTGGAGCCTCCGACGCCATATAAAATCAGTAAACCGATTGTTTTCTACGGCACCTCGATCACCCAGAGCGGCTGCGCAAGCCGGGGATCCAACGGATTTGTCCCCCTCACAGGCCGGATGCTCAATGCGGATATCATTAATCTGGGATTTTCCGGAAGCGCCAAATGCGAGGAGATCCTGGCCAACCTGATAGCCCAAATCGACGCCTCGGCCTATGTGATCGATCCGGTGGCAAACATGAGCTCCAGGGGAATGCGCGAACGGTTTGAACCATTTGTGCAGATTCTCCGCCAAAAGAAACCCGATACGCCGGTTATCCTGATGACAAAGATTCATTATTCGTTGGAAATTCTTCCGGAGGAAGCAAAAGAATACGAAAACCGCCACGAACCGCTTTTCGCCGCTTTCGAAAAACGCAAACAGATGGGCGACTCAAATATCTTTCTTTTCGACGCCGGACAAATCATCCGCCCCGGAGGCGATCATCCCTCCGTGGACGGCATACATCTGACGGATCTGGGATTCAAAATGATCGCCGATCCGCTGGCGACGATGCTGCAGAAAATCATCGAACCCAAACAAGGATTGCCATGAAACATCACCAAAAAAAGAGCCGAAACGGCTTCCGAACAGTTGCCGCAGCATGGATCGTGCTTTGGTCTTTCACCCCATTCCTGAAAGCGGCCGATCCAGATACCTCCAAATATCCATCCTCTGCGTCCCCGTCATTGACTGCATCCAAAAAACTGATGATCGGCGTGGATTATAACGACAATGTACTGGAAGCCGCCCATCGCGGTGAGCTGGCCGATGCTCCCGCAATCCGACAAATCCTCGACAACATCAAATCCGCCGGCGCTCACGCCGTCTGCTGGCGAATCTCCGGCGCCGGTTTTGTCACCTACCCCTCCAAAGTCCATCAAACCTATTACCCAAAATCTATTTACACATCCGCCACCGTTTGGGATCTGATTTTCAAACGCTGCGACCCCCTCCGCGTCGCCGTTGACTACGCCCGCCAAATCGGCCTGGAATTTTACGTCTATGTCACCCTCTTCGACGACGCCTACGAAAACCAGGAAACCATGTTTGGCAGGAAACACCCCGAATTCTATATGCGCCATCACGGCGGTTTGGATCCCTATAAAGACCCTCTTCAACAGTGCATCAAGGGCATCTTCTCCTACGGCTACCCTGAAGTCCGCCAGTGGCGAATGGATTTGATTCGCGAGCTGCTTTCGTACGATCCCGACGCAATCTATCTCGACTGCGCCCGGACGCACGCGGGGGCGCATCCGATTCCGGTCCACGGCTGGTATCCCAGCGCGACGTTTCCGCATTTGCGGTACGGGTATAACGATTATGAAATCGAACGATACAAAACGCTCTACGGCAAAGAGCCTCCCTACCGTTCCCCCACATCCGTGGCGCCCCTCGAACCAACCGAAGACGAAATCCGCTGGAACCAGGTCCGCGGCTCCTTCCTCACCGATTTCCTCCGCGAAGCCTCCGCCGCCATCCGCAGCGCCAACAAAAAACTCTGCGTCTGCTTCTACTCCGCCACGTATAACGGCCTGAACCCCGGAAACGACGACCGCACCTGGAAAACCATCCGCTCCGCCTGGCAGCGCTATGCGTCCCAAACCCAGCTTCCTCCAAAATAATACTACAGGGAAAAACCCGTCATGGACAGCCGAACACGCGTCATTCACGCCCTCACCCGAAACCCCTTCGACCGCATCCCACACCGTGAGAGCCTCTGAAGGTAGATATGTCTTCCCTCTCTGCGGATTCCGTTTGGTATCGTCATAAGAACTGGTTCCTACAAGTTTCGAGCAAGGTTACCCATGAAAGGATTGCAGGCCGTGGCATTTCCCGATAGAATACAACATAGAATCAAGCGTCCTGTGAGTTCGTTGTGCCCCTGAGTGGTCTGTAGTTCTCTGAAAAGCCGCAAAGAGGAAAGTTGAGGGGGAGTACCCAACGAATGATGCAGAAAGGATCAAGCATGGTCAGGCATTGGTTTTCTGTTTTGATCTGTTTAAACGCGGCGGCGATTTTATTATCGGGGTGCGGGGGAAGTGAGAAAGAAGGGTTTCCGGGGTCGCAACCAAAGGGACAGAACAAATCCCATGCGTTGAAAACCCTGCGAGCGAAGCGGGAGATCGCAAAGTTCCGGACACGGCGGATCATCATGAACAACGACGGGAACGATTTTCGGATCCAGTCCGAAGCGGACCTGGAGAATCCGCGGGCGTTTCTGGACA
>CAZOTP010000359.1:0-3317 GCA_964582655.1 uncultured Pirellulales bacterium
GGGGGGCTGATCCTGGGCGGGATGTGCAATTTTGGATTCATGGTCGCAGAGGGGATAATCGCAGGAGGGTTGGTTTTCTACGATTTTTATTCCAAGAGGATCGGATTCTGGAAGGATTTTGTCGTCGCGGCGCTGATGACGAGTTTGTATCCGCTGGCGGCGGCCCTGGTCGAAGGCAAGCCGGGCCCACGCCTGGATTCCCTTTGGATTTCGCCTTTCTGGCTGTTTTTCGGCACGCTGGGCTACGAAATGCTCAAGGATGTTCGGGACCGCCGCGGAGACAAAGTCGGAGGGCGGAAAAGCATTGCGGCAATCAGCGGTCAGGAATGGTTCGATGCACTGGCGCGATTCTTTGCGATCCTGGGCAGTGGCGTCGCTTTTATTCCGTACGTTCTGGGGCAGTGCAGGGAAGTGTATCTGCTGGCTTGCCTGGCAGGGCTGATTCTGACGGGAATCGGTGTGTTTTTGCGGAAGGTTCGTGGCCTGGGATTTTTATACGGGGCGATTTTCCTGGTGACGGCAGGCGCGCTGGCGGATTTGCTGATTTACGGGCCGCTGAGATAGTTTTTGTAGATCGCAGGCAGATCGCGGTTGTGGGGGTATCGATTGCAAATGGATCGGCTGAGTTCCGGATTCAGGGGGAAGGGTGCGGATTGTTCCCGAAATGTCGGATCGGCGGCGAGAGTCCGCATGAAACAGCCGCAGCGGGGATGGGGAAAGAAGGTTTCCATCTCTTCCCAGATTTGCCGCAGGGGCGTCCGCAGGGCATTGCCGAAAGAAAGCGGCGTAAGATCGCACGGACACACGCTGCCGATTGCGTCGATGAAAAGATGATGGTAGCCCGCGCCGCAGCCGAACATGGCGTCCGATTCCAGCCGCGAAAAGGATGCAATGGATGGCCCCCTGTGGTTTCGGTTCCAGGATTGGTGAAAACGGGCGATGGCTTGGGAATCCTGCGGGGAGAGAATCTCTTCGGGTTGATCGAACATGCTGCCTGTCGGAATGGGTTCGAGGATGCGGAATTCATGGACGGAGAGGCGCGATGCGAGCTGCGCGATGCGGGGGAGAACTCCCTCCTGGACTTTGCTTTTGGATCCGACGGTGGAGACGGCGGTGTACAGGCCGGCGTTCAGGGAAAATTCGATGGCTTTCATTGCCTGATCGAACGAACCGAGAAGGTTTCGGACCGCGTTGTGCTGAGCGGGATTGTCGGATTCCAGGCCGATCATGAGGCAATGTAAGCCGGCGCGTTTGAGCTGCTTCGCGAGGTCGGCGGTGAGATTGAATCCCGTGGTGAACAGGATGGACGCGGTGTCGGGTCCGATGGTTTCGACAAGCTGGATAATATCAGGACGGAGCAGCGGTTCCCCTCCGGTCAGACCGATGGTGATGGCGCCAAGCTGTTTGATCTGCCGGAGGATGTTTTGGGCGTCCTGGGTGTTCAGTCGACCCGGCTGGTGGTTGCCATAGCTGCAATGGGGACAGCGAGCGGGACACTGGTCGGTGACGGCGAAATACGCGGAATAGGGGATTCGACGTTTTTCGATGACGGTCAGCAAAAACCGGTCAAAGGCTGGCGAAGGGTATGGAGGAAAAAATGTGTTGATATAGAGCTTGTCGCCGCAGTGATGGGGATATTCGAATCGCATCTGCCGGGCAAGGTAAAGAAGATGCTTGAGGGGCAGTTTACCCAGACATCGGAGGAAAACAGGTGTGAATGTCAGCCAGTCTGTCAGTCGCAAAGAAACCCTTCCTAAAGCCTCTAACGAAGAGAGGTAAAAATCCAATTTCAGTATGAAAACGCCGTGTTACGATAAAATTTCTTCATGCTTTTCAGATGATTCAGAAACAATTATCCGATTCGTTCGAGAAAGGCGGCGACCTGGTTGGCCAGCAGCGAAAAATAGTCGAGGTCGAGGTTGGAGTAGGCCGGCTGATCGACGGCATTGTCGAGGTAAAGGACGCCATAGATGCCGGAAGGGGCCAAGAGCGGGACGGCCATCGCGGAGCGAACGTGTTCGATGATGCCCAGGCGGGTGTCGCCGGGATGGGTCAGGTCGGTCAGATCGGGAACAAGTACGCAGGCGCTATCCTGAATCGCCTGCTTGATAATGGATTCGCCTACGATGCGGTCAAGCGTGATGGCATCGCCGGATTTTTTCCGACCGATATGACAGGTAAGAGGGCCGGAATTGTCCTCGCGGATGCCAATCCAGGTATGGTAGGCCTCAAACTGCTGGAGGAGCAGGTCGGCCAGCCGGCTGACGAGTTTTTCCTGATCATTAATGCAGGCCAGTTCCAGGACCAGTTGGTAAAGATCCTTGAGTCGGTTGGCGGGGATGTTGAGGACCTGATCCGGCGTACGCGTGGTTTTGTAGATGGATGTGGGGACCGGCTCGCCTACGATGGTGTCTTCCAATTCGATGGGGGTGTCTGCCGCGGCGGGCAGCGGGGCTTTCTCGGTTTCAAAGTGAACTTCGATTGTAAAGTCAGCAATGGCAATGATATCGCCTTCGTGGAGAGCGCATTTGGTTATAGGTTGGCCGTTTACGACGGTACGGTTGGAGGATTTCATGTCCTGGACAATCCACTCGCCTTTGGGGGTGGTGAGGATGACGGCGTGCTGGCGGGAGACGGATTTGTCGGGGAGAAAAACGTGGCTTCGGGGGAAGCGGCCGATATGGATCGGGCCGTCGTTGAAGCGGAGATCGTTGACGAGAGAGTGGCCTCGGCGTATCAGTAGCCTCATGATTTGCAAGCCTTTATGAAAAAAGAGCGACTGTTTCGGACGACTCATAATAGTGTATGATGCAAAGAGAGCGGTGTCAATATGGAGCGCAAGTAAAAGTTGCATGGGGATTTACATGGCGTGGCAGAATGGGTAGGATAGGGGATCTGGATCATGGAAACAGACCGAACCTGGAAGGAGCAGCTATGGAACGGATTTTGGAACTGGCGCGGCGGCTGGGAGAACAGATGGCCGGGCATGAGCGGACGGTGCTGATGAAGAAGGCGCAGGAGGCGGTCAGCGGGGATGCGGAAGCCAAGGCGCTGATCGAGGAGTATCAGAAGCAGGCGGAGAAAATTCACCGGCTGGAGCGGGAGGGCAAGCCCATCGAAGTGTCTGACAAACATGCACTTGCGGCGGTGGAGGAGAAAATCAGCCGGAACGAAAAACTCAAGGAATTGACGCGGCGGCAGGCGGATTTTATCGAGATGATGCGCAAGGTGAAGGATACGATTGACCGTCAGTTGGAGGGGTGACGAGGCTTCCGCCTTCGCACGATGTGCTACGGACGGACAGGTCCGCCTTCGCA
>CAZOTP010000360.1:0-3309 GCA_964582655.1 uncultured Pirellulales bacterium
TTTTGGCAGGGCTGCGATTGTCGCCGTGTGTTACATAGACCTCCCACCAGTAAGGTGTTTGCGGCCAAATCGCGACACGCCATTCTCCCGTGATATTCTGTGTCTTGGCGATGATGTGTTCGAGTTTTGAATCCGTGGAAAGCACGATTTCATATTGTCCGTCCGAACCGGGAGAATTCCACTGTAAGATCGCTGTAAGAGGCGTGTCAATTTGAGAATCATTTGCAGGCGCCGTCAGTATCGGTTCTGAAGCATGCGCGGAAACGAATGCAAAGCTGCACCAGAAAAGCAGAATCCATTTTTTCCAATTTGCATAAAAAAAGTTCCGATTCATTCCTGTCCTCATTTTGAAAGAGTGTTTCGCCGTTCAATCATGGCGCGGATTCCGGCCAGAGGCAAGGAAGCACTGGCCAAATAGTTGGGAAGCTGCTTTTTGTCGCCAAAAATCCATTCGCAGGCCCCATGTTTTTGAAAATCTGTGACCAGGTCGATGACGGTTTGATCCGCCAGGACGGGATCGACAAGGTCGAGGGTATAGACGAACCAGCCGACAGGGGTGACCCAATAGGCGCCGTTCTGATAGGTGTCTTTCGGACAGGCGGCGCGTTCCCAGTACACGCCTCCCGGAAGGTGCCGGAGTTGTCCGCACTGTACGATCCGGGCGTAGTGCTTCTGAAAATAGCGTGCGATGGTTTTCGATTGTTCGGGATCGGCGACTCGAAGATACACGGCAAATGCGGATCCCCAGATATCATGCTCGCGGCAGCAGACGGTGGCGGCACGAAAAAGACCCGTTTGTGAATCCCAAAAAACATCCCGAATGCTGGTGGCAGTGCGATCGGCTACACGGGTCCAATACGCAACATCTTTAGATCGTCCCAGTGCGTTGAAAAGGTCCGCCATCTGCCGGGAAGCCTGAACATATAACAGCGAGCAGAACAGGACATCCCCCTGTTTTCGAACCGTGTCGCAGAATCCATAGGGGCAGCGGTCCCAGGTTTCCCCCGGCCGGATATGAACAAGGGCGGTTTCGGGATTTCTCGGAACCGCGTTCATGGTTTTGACGAGGGGATCGATGATTTCTTTGAGAAGATGGATGTCTTTGGTTTTTTGCCATGTGTGCCAGGCGACAGCTACGGTAAACTGGGAACCGTCCGCGACGGGATTCTCTCCCATGGAACCATATCCGGGCATATAAATCGGGGTACCGTCGAATTTGACGCAATCCACAGCGGCGCCGTCGGAACGCAAGCTGCGAATGAAAAGACGGCAGGCATCCAACAGTTCTTTATCCGAATAGGAATTGACGGAACCCTCGAGGGTGTAGGCATAATCCCGGAGCCAGAAGGCTTCATAGCCGATGCCGACCTGAGGCGGAAACGCGGCTGTGCCGTTCTGCATGATTCGTTTGGAAGCCCGTATGATTCGGTTGGATTCTTTTTCAAGCCACAAGACGGCTTGCGAAAGGCTGTCCGGAGGAGTTTCACGACCATCGAGGATGCCGGAATTTCCCAAAAGCATGAGGAACAGCAGGATTGCCGATCTCCCTGTTCTTTTGTTCCACAGCGTTCGTTTTAGGACGTCAGCCATTTTATCCTACCGTTAAACATGATCACCCGGAAGCACGACTCAGGGGCATGAATCTTTCAGCAGAATACAGGCTGGACAAGGAATTACAAGGGATTTTCAAAGGAATGAATGACTTCCAGGAGTTTTTGCCTGCGAGTGGGATCCAGGGGACAACCGGGCCAGGCGGACTGGTTTTGGACCTGATCGCGGGCGATCTGCGCGGTATCTTTTGCCCCCTGATTTTTCCAGGAAGCGAATGGCCCCCTGACCGCCAGAGAAGGGATGAAATATTCAGGGCTTCGAAGCCACCGGAGGGTGTGATCGGCCATTAAGTAGCTCTCACCCTGCGGACCGATGTTCCGGATGAGGTCGGCTGCGATGGTATCGGAAGTCACTTCGATTCCGTCGGCCAGACGCCTGGACATCTGGCAGATTTCGGCATCCATCAAAAGCTGTTCATGGCTGCACGTCATGCCGGTTGCGAACATGCCGCAGTTGACGATCAGGTCGTTTCCCGATGCAATGGAGGTAAGCGCCGTGAAGGTTTTTTCCCAGGCGTTCTGCTCATCGTGGGCGTGATTGTCGGAGTTGGGCGCGGTAGTGTGGCTGGGAATTCGGTAGAAGCGGCCAAGCTGTGCCCCGGCGATGCGGCACAGAGCGGTTTCGATGGAGCCTACCAGCGCAGCGCCGGTACGCATATCGGTGGTGGTCCAGGAATTGGCATATATGACTTTGGAACCTGGTTTTAGAAGCTGGATCATCACCAGACCGGAAAGACATTCGGCGTTGTTCATCGTCAGGAGTCCGGCGAGGGTATAGGGGGCGGAAACGCCGGCGTTGGGTTCAGGGAGGATGGAAATCGGAATCCCCAGATCCACCGTATCGCGAATGGCTTCGATGACACCGGTCTCCCAGAAGAGCGGGCTGGTCGGGGATAACTGGCTGATTCCGTACGCTTGTTTGCTCAGGTCGCCACGGAAGGCGCTGCGCAGGATTTCGATACAGCCGCGGTTTACTTTTTCATTGTCGATGGAGAAATAAATGGGTTTCCGGCTGTTTTCGACGCAGGCCCGTACCCCGTGCAGGAGAGAAAGTTGGCGATTCGGCACATCCTGGGGCATGACGGGGATGCCGATCATGTCGATGACCGGCAGTTGTTCGCAAATTCGCGCGAAATATTCCACATCGGCGACCTGGGAGTATCGCGTCTGGCCGGTCTGGGAGTCGAGCCAGAAGACGGCATTGTGCCCGGCGGCAACCTTGGTTTGCCCGTCGCCCAGTTCATACAATAATTCCCCTTCGCGGCTGAACACTTCGAACCGGGGGGGAATCATGCTCAATGCATCCTCGATCACGGGCCGGCTGAACCGCACAAGAGATTGCTGCGGATCCACCGAGAGTCCTTTGCTCCGGAGAAAATCGAGCATGGGACCGTGGAACACCTTTACGCCGCAGCGGCACAAAATATCCATCGTCGCTTCGTGAATCTGTTTGATTTCGCCTGCCGAAAGCACTTCCAGCCGTGAGAGTTTCATGGTTTTCTCCTTGTGTTTTTTGCCTTAATATCGGGGCGGGTCCATCACGGTGATGAATCGCAAGGGGCGTTTGCCCCTGTTAATCAGCCGATGTTTGGTCCCGGCGCGGAGATAGATCGCTGCGCCCTGCCTGACGGGCCAGCTTTGTCCGGTATCCAGTTCGAGAATCCCCGGACCCCCTGCGATGACGGTCAGTCCCAGGTCG
>CAZOTP010000361.1:0-3275 GCA_964582655.1 uncultured Pirellulales bacterium
TGTTTGACTACTTTGGCACCGATCTTCACCAGTTTCTCCCGCAGGGTGGTTAAGGACCAATGTTTGACCTCACGCGGCAATGCCAAGCGCCGCAGAAAATTACCCAGATTATAGGCCAGGGCAAACAGTTGCAGCCGAACCTGATTGTCCACAAAATCATGACAGGACAGCCGCGTCCAGTTCACCGCATATTTCCCCTCCTTGATCCATTGTTCGGCGGTGCCGCGTTTGTTATAAAAGTGTACCACATTTCTGGACTTCCACCGCAGGTTCGTCACGATGAAACCGACTCGTGGGAAAAGCTCACCAGCATGCCACTCGACCTTGGCCACCACCCGGCGGGGTTTGTCCCAACTGGCGGCTTGGTATTGGAAGCTCTCGTACAGAACAATCGGCTTTTTCGGCGGACGACCCACCGGACGGGTCAATAAGTGGTCGATCCGGTCATAAAGAATATCATTGGCGGGTAGTCGGATGGCATACCAGAAACGTTCCTCTTCCAGATAAACATACAGCTCGGGCCGGGCAAAAGCCGCATCGCCCCGGAAGAAACGCAACAAGTCTCCCTCACGGTAGCGGCTCACAATCGGACCTAATACCAAAAGCCAGTTATCGGCGCTGTGAACGTTGCCGTTGCGCAGCAACGCTCCTTCGATGTCGCCCAGGTGATTGAAGCAAAACAGCGGATGGTAGCAGGTGTAGCCGAAATGCCCATTGTAGGCCGAGCCTTCTTGATGGCCATACGTGGGACTGTCGGAACTGTCGAGGTCCAGGATGATCTTGGTTAAGGGTTGGCGCTGGCGAACGCGATCCACCCATTGACCAGGAAGGCGCATCAACACCTGGAGATTATAGGGTTGGCTGAGGATCTCCGTCTCAAACCGGCCCATCTCACTGGTAGAAGCGGCGGTATGTTCGGCCGACCGGCCACTGACCACCTGGCGCATCGCCGGGTCCACCGCCAAACGTTCGGAATCATTGGTATCTTCGTAGCCGCCCAAGCGACTATAAATCGATTGCCGCAGCAGTGCTGCAAAGTTATGCTGGATATTCTTCCCCGTGCGGGTATCCCAAAAGTTAGTATCAAGCGCCGTTGTTAATCCCAGCGCTTCATCCAGCTCTCGATAGGCCAACAAACCGGCGTCGCTGGTCACCTTCGTTCCATGAAATTCCAGCTTCACCTTCCGGTCAAAAGTGACTCGAAACGCATCCTTGCGCCGCTCACCCATTGGGTTACTCCGTTTGGAAAAGAAAATATGCCATAAAACGTCTCGCCTGGACCTATACTATCAAAATTCATATTTATTGCAACGGTTAATCTGGCAAATCCGGGTTGATACCATCGCGAATTGTCACCCGCAAGATCGTCAAAGGTTCGAACCGATGCCTGATCCAGAAGGTTTTTCGCTTCCGCCAGCGGATTGTCCGCCTCGGCCGTCGTGACTACCGAAATCAGCACGGTAAATCGGGCCGCATCCACACGTTCCATGGTCGCCGTCGCGGCGGAACCGGGAGATCGACGAACGACCTCATAAGAAGGATGTAATTCCCAAAATTGGGATTGCTTGGAGATGTATTCTTTTTGTTCGGTTGTCAGATCCGGCGCTGTTCCCAAACCCGTTTGCCCATCAATCGTTTCGATCCTGGCGTTGCCGCCGAGAATACGCCCCGCCATCACATATTCAAATCCCTGCGGAAAGGTCCGGAAGCTTCTGCCGAATCCAGAAACAGGATCCATCCGTCCCGGCGGCGGGGGCTTCCAGCGGATGATTATTTTTATCCTTTGTATAATCATATCCCTTGTACGGTTTGGGATCCGGACCGCCGTACGCCATCATTGATTTCCCATAGAGAAGGGTGTCTTGATGCCGATACAATCGCACCCACACCGGATTCCGCAACCCCGCATAATCGCACTGAATCGCGATCACGTTCTGTTCCATCAGGGGCAGGTATCGGATGAGGACCTTCGACCCGTGGTTTTCCATCTCCACATGGCGAATTCCGTTCTGTAGAGATGTAACTGCCGTAGGTCTGGAATCCTGCGCAAAATCCTCACACCCCAGAATCATCTGCCCCACCGGCTTGGGACAGGGCGTATCATAAGCGCGCCAACCGGAGTAATAATTATTGGGAGGTTTCTCCCCTTTTTGGGCAATCTGCCGGATCTGATCGATCGTAAGTACAGGCTCCTGATAACAGCGGCGATCCCAGACATCCGTTTTTCCCAGACTCAAGGTGAGCCGCTCCGGCGGGCCCCACAGCGAAATTTTCAATTCCTTCGTGCTCATTCCCACCGCGGTGCCTCCAAAGGAGGTCCCGACCGGCTGCGGATCCTGCGGAGGGATCGGCTGGGATACGGTTTGCTGTTTTGCCAGTTCCCATAGAGAAGGTTCACGATCCCAAATTCGCTCCACGGGATTTTCTGCCAGGCATACTTGCGGAACGCACCACAATAATAAACAATACTGCATTCTACATAAAATATATCTCATTTCATCTCTCTCAGTTCTGGAACGATTGTAAATTCCTTGCTATGAAGGTCTATCGTTACCTGGGTTCCATCAGCAAATGTCGTGCGCTGCTTATTATAAGTTGAATCCAGAAATTCATGACACGTCATTTCAAGCAGCCCCACCCGTTCCTGCAAAGCACACATCAGGCGTACTTTCTGCAATTCATCTTCATTCGGATCCATCGACAGATACGGAAGACCGGCGTTCGCCAGGCCATACAAAAACCACGGACCATCGAGAATCCACGGCATCCATAAAGCATCATGATAGACCAAATTCACCAGAGGAACCCAAATTTTCGCATCATTTCCTATGCCGCTGCGGTCCGCGTAATCCGTCGTGAAGGGGCCGTGATGCACCAGATCGATATGAGGAAACGCCCAGTCGACGGGTTCCTCCGAGCTGACAATGCCACCCGTGCTCCGAATAAAATCAAAACATTCCCCGCGATACTTCAAACATTCGGTCCGCGAGATCGGATGTTCCGGATTAAAACACTCCTCCGGAGGAACCACGGCAAAAACATCCAGGTACGCTCCTTGCAGCCGGATTCCCTGTTCCCGCAGAGACCGGTAATTTCTCTTGACATAGCCTACTGCCAATTTAGGACATAAAACAGCCTGTTTTCCGCCAGGCCAGGTACTGCTGAAATCCGGATTCCCGTTTGGATCCCAAATCGCATGGCGCGGATCGTAGGAATCCGCGTCCACATAAAAATCCCGAT
This sequence comes from uncultured Pirellulales bacterium, assembly GCA_964582655.1. GTDB lineage: Bacteria > Planctomycetota > Phycisphaerae > Sedimentisphaerales > SM23-30 > CAZOTP01. The sequence goes on from CAZOTP010000361.1 coordinate 3,241, forward strand.
ACTGATCATGAATCACAAGAACATAATTAAACTCT
>CAZOTP010000362.1:0-3272 GCA_964582655.1 uncultured Pirellulales bacterium
TGGGACCGCGACGGGTTTGCCTTGTGGTACAAGCGGCTGGAGGAGGGGGTGTTTCGTCTGCCGCGTGCGGACAGTAAAGCGGCCGGGGCGGCGGATGCAACCATTTGGCCTCGCAGAGCAATCCCAGAGGGAACTTTTCCGGATTATACGGGGGAAGGGATTGCGAGGCAAGGGGAAAATAAGGTGCGAAAAGTGTATAAGGTGTGAAAGGTGAGAAAAGAAAAAATGGTGGGGCTAGCCGCCACCCTACGGCCTGAAGAACCCGCCGCGCTGGCGCGTGGGGCTATTGTTTTGCAGGCACAGGGTAGGCGGGCGGTTGAGATCGCCATCCTTCGCTTCGCTCGGGACAGGCTTTGCTTCGCTCCTCGCGATGACAAGGCGTTGCCTCGAAGTGTGAAAGGTGCGAAAAGTGCGAAAGGGAAAGACCGCCTGAAGGGCTGAACTCCGAACGGGGAGGAACCCCCTCGTTTGCACTCTGGGCTGTTGTTTTTCTTTGGTGTGCGGAAGCGCCCCTACCCAAAGCCGAAAAACACGGGGGAAAAGGCGGTTGCAAAAGGAGCGTTGGAGGGGTACTTTAGGAGGGGTCAATCCGGAGACGATGGATGCAGTATGAACGACGGAAATGCCGGCTGGTGAAGGCGTGGGGCGGGGGGCGCGCAGTTGTATCGGCGCTGCTTTTGGCGTGCGGCCCGCTTCTGATGGGGGCGGAACCGGGCAATTCGCTGGAGCGAAAGGCGGCGGAGCTTCGTCGCGAGGTGCTGAACGATCCGGCGAACCAGCAGAAGCAGGAGGTGCTTGGGGATTTGCTGCGGTATCAGCGTCGTCAGGAGCGGGGGGCACTGGATGCGCTGGCGAAGGGTCTGGAGGCGTATGTGGAGGTGGGGCCCTGCGCGGCGAACCTCTGGTTTCAGGGTGCGCTGTGTTCGAGTCAGGCGCGGAGCCTGACGGCGCAGTCGCTGGGAGTGACGCTGGAGGAGTTGATGGCGGAATGCAATCCGGCGGACGGGGGGGAGGCGGGGGGCCCGGGGGGGGGGGGGCCGGGGTGGCAGGATTGCGGGGTGTGTTCTTCGACGGGGGCGCGGGTCTGCCAGACGTGCGAGGGGCGTGGCCGCGCGGCGAAGGAGGAATCGGGCGAAGAGGAGGTGTGCGGGAAATGCGGAGGGACGGGCGGGCGGTTCTGCATGTCGTGCAGCGGGTACGGCATAGTCAAGTGCCGCAAGTGCGCGGGACGTGGGTATATGCGTGCGGGGAAGCCTCGGGCGATCGATCCGAAGCGGCGGGCGGCGATTCAGCGTCTGATCTCGCAGGCGGGATATTTGTATCGAGGGGGTATCGATTTCAGCACGGGTCATGCGCTGCGGACGACGCCTCGGTCGTCGGGCACGGCGGGTTGGGATGCCTCCGGTGGGGCGGGTGGAAGCTCGGAGGCGGCGAACCAGCGGCTGTGGCAGGAGCTGATGCGGCGGATCGCGGAGGGGCCCACGGAGGAGGCTAAAACCGAACCAGCACCGTGACGGCGGATTTTCCGGCGGGGCGGAGGAGGGAATCGGGGATTTTTTGGGAATCGGCCCAGACGCCACGGTCGGCTGGATTTTCGGTTCGCTGGAAGCGGATGGAGTAATCGGTACCGCGGAATTTTCGCCGGACGGTGAAGCGGTTCCATGCGGCGGGTACGCGGGGTGCGATGCGTAGGCCTTCGTAATCGGCTTTGACGCCGAGGATTTCGTCGAATCCGGCGCGGAGGAGCCATGCGGGATTTCCGGTGAACCAGGTGAAGAAGTTCTGGCCGAATCGTTTGTGGGCGGGACCGCAATAGTAGTTGCCTGTGACGTAAGGTTCGCTGGTGCGTCGGCAGTCAAAGTTTTCGGGATTGGTGGGGAGGAGGTTGAGGAAGGTTTGGAGGGCTTCTTCGGGGCGGCCGGAGGCGATGTCGGCGAAGATTTTGAAGGTGACGGCGTGCTGATAGACGGAGCCGTTTTCGAAGGTGCCCGGTTCGAGTCGTGCGATGCGGCCGACTTCGGCGGCGTCTTCGACGTAAGGCGGGGCGAGGAGTGCGGGTCCGACGGGGGTGTCGAGGTAGCGGCGGATCGCGGCGTACATTTTTTCGATTTGCGGAGGCTCGGCGAGTCCTGTGAAGACGGCCCAGGTCTGGGCGTTGAGGTGGATTTTTCCTTCGCGGTTGGATTGGGAGCCGATGGGTTTTCCAGTGCCGGTGAAGCCATAGACGAACCAGTCGCCATCCCAGGCGGACTGGAGGCAGGCTTTCAGTTCGGCGGAGCGGGTCTGGAGGAGGTTTGCTTTTTCGGTCTGGCCGGAGCGGGAATATAGATCGGCCATGAGGTTCTGGGCGTAGAAGAGGGCCATGGTGAGCCATGCGGAGACGGCGTCGCCGCAGCGGGAGATGCCTTCGAGGGCGTCGTTCCAGTCGCCATCGCCGGTGAGGCAGAGGCCGTGTAGTCCCCGATTCCGGTAGAGAAGCTCCATGGCGTTCCAGACGTGCCGTTCGACGGATTCTTTTTCGGGGCTGTCGAGGTAGCCGATGGATTCATCGAGGATGCCCCAGTCGCCGGTTTCCTTGATGAATCCGGTGAGTGCGAGGGGGATCCAGGTTCCGGAGTCCATGAACCGCCGCATGTCGTGGTTCTGGTCGAGGGCGGAGTAGCAGCGGGGGCAGGAGCCGTCCTTCAACATGCAGGAGAGGGTTCGGAGGAGCTGTTTTTTGGCGGCGGGGGGATCGAGGAGGGTGTAGCCCCAGGTGTCCTGCAGGGTGTCGCGGTATCCGAAGTGGCCGGAGCGGACGAAGTAGAAGGTGAGGTGGAGCTGCTTTTTGAGCCAGTGGTTGAGGAAGTATTCGAGGTTTTTTTCGGGGATGGAGCAGGAGGGGGATTCGGAGCGGAGCTGCCAGTCCCGCCGCAATTCTTCGATGGGGCGAGCGTACCGCAAGTACCAGCTCGACAGGGGCGAAGTTGCGCCGCTTAAGGAAAGAGTTATCGGCAACCCGACACTCAAGTACACCGCGGATGCAATCTTTTTGAAATTCATGATGGCCTCCTTCATGCGCGAAGACAGCGAAGTCAAAACCAACCGCGGCGACTATTGGAAGCCCGAAGACGACCCGCCCATCCAGAAATACCGCAGCTTTGACGACATGAAGGAGGTCTTCAAAACGCTCAAAGCTCTCGGAATCGACAAGGCCGACATTATTTTGACAAATTGGAACTGGCGCTCAAACGGACGCAACCCGATGTGCTCCGTCGCCGAACCGGAACTCG
>CAZOTP010000363.1:0-3254 GCA_964582655.1 uncultured Pirellulales bacterium
CTGAACGTTCCAAAGCGATTACGACAGAGCTTATTATTGCAAAACAGCGTAATGGCACTCCGGCGGAACAACTGGAACCGGCAGTTGACGGCGGAGATGCTGGATATCAACCGGACGACGCTGTACAAGAAGATGAAGCGGTATGGGCTGGAAGCGGACCCGATGCTCAAACGGGCGGACGCGTGAGGAAAGGACCGGTTCCCTCGTGGCGGGGTGAGCCTGCAGCCGGGCGGGGGGCCTGCAACACCGAGACGGACGGCAAAACGGGATGGATCGCGGAGACCGGGGAGGGGGAGAATTTCGCGTATTTTCACCCCTCGAATGTTTGACCGGTTGTCGGTTCCGGAGTATAATACCCCGTTTGGACCGATGTTAACATAGAGAAAGGCGCGAATTTGGAAAAGACGGTACAGGAACTGGCAGCGCATGTAAACGGGACGGTGGAGGGAGATGGCGGGATTGTAATCCGGGGGGCGGCGACGCTTCGCGAGGCGGTGGAGGGGGAGGTCAGTTTTTTAGCTAATTTCAAATACGAAAAGGAGTTGGAGACGACAAACGCCTCGGCGGTGGTGGTGAGCAAGGAAGTGGAATCCAAGGGCCGGACGGTGATTCGCTGCCGGGATCCCTATTACGCGTTTATGCAGATTGTGGTGTTGCTGCACGGATACCGGGAGCATCCGGCGACGGGGGTCAGTTCTCGGGCCAGCGTGGCGGTTTCGGCGAAAATCGGGCCGGATGTGGACATTCATGATTTTGTGGTGATATCGGATGAGGTGGAGATCGGGGAGAATACGCGGATTTACGCGAATTGCACGGTGGGTCCGGGGACCCGAATCGGGCGGGACTGCATTATTTATCCGAATGTGGTGATCTATGACGGGTGCACGATCGGGGACCGGGTGACGATCCATTCGGGGACGGTGATCGGGCAGGATGGCTTCGGATACGCGACCCATGACGGGGTGCATCATAAGATTCCGCAGATTGGCGGAGTGGTCATTGAGGATGACGTGGAGATCGGGGCGAACTGCGCGATTGACCGGGGGACGCTGGGGGATACGGTAATCGGAAAGGGGAGCAAATTCAGCAATCTGATTGCGATCGGACATAATACGATCATCGGTCCTTACAGTCTGCTGGTGGCGCAGGTGGGGATCGCCGGGAGCGTGGTGACGGGACATCACTGCGTGTTTGGCGGACAGGTGGGGGTAGTGGGGCATATCAAGATCGGGGATATGGTGAAGATCGGGGCTCAGGCGGGAGTGACCAATGACGTGGAGAGCGGTCAGAGCATTGTGGGTTCTCCGGCGATGCCGATTACGCAGGCCAAGCGGAGCCTGCTGCTGATGAAGGATCTTCCGGAACTGCGTCGGAAGCTGAAGGAGCTGGATCGGGCGATGCGGAAGATGATGGAAGAGGAAGAAGAAGAGTAGCATTTTTCCAGGGAAGCCTGAAGGAGATAGGGAGAAGCATTTTGAGGGGAATTTTCATGAAGACAAGAGTTTCCTTATGGATAGCGGCTGCGGCGGTGTGCGGACTGATTTTGGTTCAGGGCGGTTGCTCCGGCCGGCGCGAGTATCGAGAGCCTTTCAACGGGAGGGACCTGACGGGCTGGAAATTTGCGGGCAAGGCGGAGGATAACAAGTGGATCGCGGGAATCGCGGCGATGGATCCGCAGGATTCGAAGAAACTGGTTTTGAAGCCGGGCAAGGGGGAGCTGATTAATCTAGTGGGCCACCACAACGAAAGCGGGGATCTTTATACGGCGGAGGTATTCGGGGATTGCCGCATCGAGCTGGACGTGATGGTTCCGGAGAATTCAAATTCGGGGATTTACGTGGGAGGGGAATATGAGATTCAGGTGCTGGACAGTTACGGAAAGACGAATCCGCAGCCGGAAACGGGGGATATGGGCGCGGTGTACGGTCAGGCGGCGCCGCAGGTGCTGGCGAGCCGTGCGCCTGGAGAGTGGCAGAAGTATGTGATTGAGTTTCAGGCGGCGCGATTTGACGGGGCGGGGAAAAAGACCCAGGACGCCCGGCTGCTCCGGGTGGTGCTGAACGGGCAGATACTGCATGAAAATCTGGCTATTTCGATAACGCCGGGTGGATTGACCGGTGTGGAAAAGGCGACGGGGCCTCTGATGTTTCAGGGGAATCACGGGCCGGTGGCCTTTCGAAATATTCGAATTATGCCCTTGGCATTGCGATGAGTTTTACGGGTTAATTGGTGCGGAGGAATTTCTGGATGCGTTTTCCTTTGACATCTCCTGCGTATAGATTTCCTCGCAAATCCTCCGCGATACAGTGGACCCAGGCGCATTGGCCCGGCTGGGGTTTGTCGTCGGGGCAGACGGGGACGGTCCAGAGCTGCAGGAGGCGGCCTTCGGAATTGAATTTTGCGAAAATCTGGTCTTTGGGCGGAACGCCCCGGTAACCGGCGAATTGGCCTTCGTTCTGCATGGGCATGGGGGAAGACCCGGCGACCCAGATTTCATCCTGTGCGTTGATGCACAGGCACCACGGGACCAGGATGTTGGCCCACTGGTCGAGGAATTTTCCCTGCTGATCGAAGATCTGGATGCGGGCGTTGTTGCGGTCGGCGATGTAGAGGCGGCCTTTGGAGTCCATCGCGATGGCATGGACGATATCAAACTGACCGGGGGCGGTTCCGGGCGTCCCCCATTCTTTGACGAATGCGCCGTTTTTATCGTAATGAACCACGCGGCTGTTTCCGTAGCCATCGGCGATGAAGATCTCGCCGGCGGGAGTGACCAGCACATCGGCGGGTTTGAGAAAATGGGATGCATCGCAGCCCGACTGATCGGGCGTGCCGAGGGTCATCCGGAGTTCGCCTTCGACGGTGAATTTCTGGACCACGTGACGGAGAGTATCGACAATCCAGATATCGCCCTGGGGATCAAACTTCATGAAGTGGGGCGTGTGGAACATGCCCTTGCCCCAGGAGCGGAGCAGTTTGCCTTGGGGGCTGTAGCACTGGATGGGGATTTCGCTGCGGGTGACAATCCAGACGTTTTGCTGATTGTCGAGAACCACCGAGGACATGGAATCCCATGGAACCTCGGCGGGTTTTTCGGGCCAGAGCGGATCGACCTCGTAGCGAACGCAGGGATCGGGCCTGGCTTTTGCCTGGAGGTCATATTGAGCCAGCGCCAGCGTCGGCATCACAAAAAACAGGATAAGAAAACCGAGGATGGAGAACGTGAAGCCAAGGGGAACGGATTTTAAAAACAT
>CAZOTP010000364.1:0-3253 GCA_964582655.1 uncultured Pirellulales bacterium
AATCCACAGACTCGCATTGCTCTTTATTTGGAAAAGGGGGATGGTTTCCCCGCTTGGCAATCCCCAAATCGATTTCATCGCATGGGCTTGCACTGTTTTGCAGGGTTTCGTGCATCAACTGCTGGGGATACTGCTGGGGTTTTTGCTGGGGCAAAATGGAAGGTTCAAGCGGGACTGTATCATCTGTTCCTGTTTTCCTTGCGGCTTCCGTTTCCACTCCCGAAAAATCCGGTATTAGGTTAATAGCCGCTGCTTTCTGGCCTCTTAGAGTATGGGTATAGCGGCTCATTGTCAGGTTTATATCGCTATGCCTCATCAAGTCCTGAGCGGCTTTGGGATGGACTCCACTGGCCGCCAGTAGCGTTCCAAATGTATGTCTCAGGGCATGGAAATCCAGTTTTCCACTACCGCTATCCTCAGGGGCAATTCCTGCTTTTGCAAGGTCATACCTGAGCATATCGGCGGCCTTGTCAGGGACTTTAAAAGCCCGGCTTTGGGGTAGCTTGTTGGCAAGGAAGGCCCGGATCATATCCGCTGTTTGAGGTTTTAAGGGCAATTCTGCTTCCTGTCGGTTTTTGGTATAAGCAGCTTTGACCGTAACCGTCAGATTTTCATAATCAAAGGCATTCCCGCGCACGGCCCTGCCGCAGTTGACGCATCAGAACGCTGTGCGCCAGGAAGACCAGATAGAGGTGCCGGGTCTGACCCCGGCCGTTCCTGAGCGGACAGTCGCCCATGCCCAAATGCTGCTTGCCGTCCCGATGGAAGCACTCCGTGCCACGCCAGCGCCAGCGATATACCCGTAGAATCCGCGAAATCTCCCAATGCGTGCGATTACAGACGAGCATTTTTCTCGCTTCTGCATCGTTTCGCTTTCCCCAGAGGATCACGATTCGAACCTTATGATCGACTTCGGGGATGCGAATGCTTTTGGTAAAATACCATTGCCGTCGCCCGTTGACCATCACCGATTTGCGGTCCTCGCAGGAGATTTGCCGGGCCAGGTCCTCGGCCTTGATCGGCCGGCCCTCAAAGAGAATCTTGCGATTGAACTTCAAATCCCCGACGTAGGTGCGATTCTGGGCGTGAATGTGGTTGAGATTCTCGGCCCAGGTGAAATAGCTGTCAAAGGCGAAATCGCCGGGAATCCCCTTCTTTACGACCCAATCGACCAACTGACGGACGAACCAGTTATGATCGGCGAATTCGATGCCGCGCTGCTCGCAATCCTCCCGTTTGAGGAAGCGGTAGAACTCCAGCGGATAGTGTTTGCCGGAGGGGCAGACGTAATTGACGATGATATAGTCGTGGGCGATCTTGTTCCGCTACTCGGCGTGGTCCCAGAAGTAGCCGGCGTCCTCCATGAGTTTGCCGGCATGGTCCACCAGGACGTTATCGATGGGGATGACGCCCTGGGTGCTGTACCGGGTGTCCGGGTCCTTTTGCAGCCAGTCGAGCCGGCTCTGATTGATGGCCTCCTCATCCCATTCGGCCTCCGTGAGCCAGCGGTTCAGACAGGACTGGTCGGTGGTCGCGGCGAACTCCCGGTTGATGGCCGAGACGTTCTTCTTGTGGGCAATCATCAGGCCGGTGAGATATTCCGCCAGATGCCGCCGCTCCGGCGCATTGGGGAAAAAAGCCCCCAATTCGTCCAGAGCCTCCCTGACGATGCTGGGAAATTCCACGATAGCGGGCATGTCCGAATCCTCCCTGATTCCGTAACGCTTCCTGCTATCAAGATTTATCGTCATTGGGACCATTCAGAGTCCACTTTTTCAATTTTGCAAAAGTTCAGTGTTTACTGAAATTATCTCAACTAACCAAAATTGAATGAACGCTTACCTATTTTCTTTCAGGGGGGCGGACCGACACTTTGTCCATCAGACAGGGATAAGGGAAATTCAATTTTATGATTGGAATCCAGAGGAATTTTTTCGTCGCGCATATTTTGCAGCAGATTTGCCGCTTCCATCCCTAAATTAAATTCGTGAATGGTTACGGACGTTATGCGACGAAGAATGACGCTATCACGAATTTTATCTCCCACACCAATAATAGAAAGGTCCTGCGGCACGTTGATCCCCAGATCCTGAGCCAGATGGTAAATGATTTGAGCGATCATATCGCCGCTACAAAACACAGCCGTAACCGGATTGGGCCTTTGAACCATTTTCCACAGGGCCTTCCGTTTGTCCTCTTCATCCGACAACGGATTTTCATCATCGATGACGCTGTTACTGTAATAGATATCGGCGTCGTTCAGTTCCAGTCCGTGTTCCTGCAGCACCTCCCGCAGACCGGTTTCATACGCTTCCGACACGCTATAACGATAAACACAAAAATAGGCGATGCGACGATGGCCTTGACCTATCAGGGCTTGTCCCGCCAGCCGTGCGACGTTCTTCCAATTCCAAGCCAGTAGCGGCGCGGACACCCCCGCAACACGGCGATGGCAAAACACCAACGGAATGCCGTGATTTTGCAGCTGACGGACCTGGTACGCCGGTGTTGGATGAGTAATGACCGGAACCATGGCAACGCCCGCCATGCATTTGTCAATCATCTGCAAAATAACATCGCCCTGCCTATCCACACTGTTGAATGAATCACAGGTCAGAATCTGATTTTGTGACAAAGAGGCTCCGTATGCAAATCCCTGAATCAACGAGGGATATAAATCCCCTCGAACGCCAGGCAAAATAAGGCCGAAATCATGGGTTTGGCCGGCCAGGGCTGATGATGGTTCGCAAACAAACGTCCCTCGTCCCCATTTTCGACGAACCATCCCCATTTTTTCCAGTTCCATCATGGCTTGCCGAATGGTAGTTCTCGCCAGGTTTAATTTTTTTCTGTAATATTGTTCCGAAGGAAGCATATCCCCCGGAAGATACTTTCCATTTTTAATATCTGAAAGAATGGAATTTTTCAGCGCCTGCCACTTTGTTTCTGGCTGGACATTTTTGTTCTCTTCTGCCGGAATATTTTCTGAAGGACTGGGAATAACATTCATACAACTTTCCTAGATATTTCTTTTCATTATAAAACCATTTTGGACTGAAACCATCCGGAAATTCACAGGTTGATACATCACAGATTATTCTTGCACATGATTTTTTTTCGGATTGCTTGGCCGGATATACATATTCAAGTCAGGATGGCGTGCTGAAGCGGAAGGATTGGTTTGAGAAATTCATTCATAAAGGAAAAGCCCGCCGGCTTAAAATGGGTTTTAAAGCTCTCCAGTCCCTTCCGA
>CAZOTP010000365.1:0-3232 GCA_964582655.1 uncultured Pirellulales bacterium
CCAGTATGCACGCAATGGCCTGCTGCTCTTTGAGGGGAGGTACTGACTTCTCAATTCGCCCAACAAACTCCCATTGTGCTCGTGGCATTTTTGTGCCTTCAGAAGCACGTGTTGATTCCTCAATGAACTCATGTGAAGCCATCCAGTAGAAAAGATATCGCTGGTCTATTCCTTGCTTCCGCCGTACTACCCAAATATCGGTCGAACATACACCATCAAATGGGGCAATCACAACTTTTCTGAAGTACGGCCTAAGCTTCCCAAAAAGTATGTCACCTTTCCGATATCGCGACTTGATGCTTGTGACTTGGTCAGCTGAACCATACCCAGTTATAGCAAGTTGGCCTTCTGCTATGTGCTCAAGCCCAATATAAGGAAGACCTCTTGCATCAGAAGGATGCACCGTGTCCCGAACGAGATCTGCGCATTGATCGAACCGCATAGTTGCCCAACTATCACCCACCATAGCCGATGTCCTCCAAAGCATTCGGGGCAAAAGTCATTTCCTGCCCCCTTTCTTTTTGCTCTTTGTTTTGCGTTTGGATTGGGGCGGAGTTTGGCGCTGGCTCTCCAGCCGTTTGACCTGTTCGACGGCGCGGTCGAAGTCGCTGGTCGGTGTGGCTGCTTCCAGCTTGCGCCGCCGGGTTTCGTATTTCTCGAACTCGGCCAGGGCATGCTCTTCGGCGAGTTGATGCGAGATTTTGCCCACATGGGTGAGGATGTTGCGCTCATTGAATTGCAGGAAGGCGTCGAGCCGGGAAACCCACTCGGCCATGTGCATGGGTTTTTTGCGGCGGGCCTGGTCTTCGGCGTAATCCAGGTACATCGACACGATTCGGTTCAGCTCCCGGATTTCCCCCTCGGCCAGATAGTTCTTGGCGACCAGGACATCGGCCTTGCGGATCGGGCCGCGCGGGGCGTTTTTCCAGGTCGTAAGTCCCATGTGGGGCTGTTCCGCATCGGCCCGCTGCCGGATGATCTCCGCCGCGGTATGGCCGTGAATCGCCCAGTGGAGCTTGTTCTGCACGGTGGCGTAGAAGGTTTTCGTGATTTCAGCGGCGGGATCGTAATCGATGCTGGTGGCGTAGATGTCCGTGATCTTCTGGTAAAACAACCGCTCGCTGGAGCGGATGTCGCGGATGCGCTCGAGCAGTTCATCAAAATATTCCTGCCCGATGGTCCGCCCCGCCTTGATCCGTTCATCATCAAGGGTAAAGCCTTTGACCAGCAGTTCCGAAAGCCGGGCGGTCGCCCACTGCCGGAACCGGGTCCCCAACGGGGAGCGGACGCGGTAGCCTACGGCAAGGATCATGTCGAGGTTGTAATGTTTCAGCAACCGATGCACCTGACGCGCTCCCTCCTGTCGAACTTGTAAGTATTCCTTACAAGTTGCCGCCTCATCCATTTCGCCATCCTCGTAAATGCCTTTTAGATGGATAGTTATATTCTGCGGTGTCGTCTGAAAGAGTTCTGCCATTGCGGCCTGGGTCAGCCAGACGGTCTGGCCATCCAGCCGCACCTGAATATACAGGGCGCCGTCCTGATAGATCAGGATTTGCCCGTCCGGGGGTTCCGGCGGAGCGGGGGAACGAGTCGTGATTTCATTGGCCATAGCCGATATCCTTCAGATTGGCCCAGATAAGTTTATCGAGTTTGGCGGACTGTTTGGTCTGCTCCCGCAAGGCGGCGGTCAGGCGGGCCATCTTCTCCTCGAACGGCTCGGAGTCCTCTTCCACTTCAGCGGCCCCCACGTACCGGCCGGGGGTGAGGATATGGCCGTGATGGCGGATGTCATCGAGCGTGGCGGATTTGCAGAAGCCGGGAATATCTTCATACTTGGTCTTGCAGCCCTTATCCCCGCGCCAGGCGTGATAGGTGCCTGCGATCTTCTGGATGTCTTCATCCGTCAGTTCCCGGTGGACGCGGTCGATCAGGGTGCCGAGTTTGCGTGCGTCGAGGAAGAGGGTCTCGCCGCGCCGGTCGCGGAATCGGCTATTCTTTTTGTCGCGGGCGATGAACCACAGGCACACGGGGATCTGCGTTGAGTAGAAAAGCTGACCCGGCATGGCGACCATGCAGTCCACCAGGTCCGCTTCGATGATGTTTTTTCGGATTTCCCCTTCGCCGGATTGGTTGGAGGACATGGAACCGTTGGCCAGGACGAAACCGGCCATTCCGGTTGGGCAGAGGTGATGGATGAAATGCTGCACCCAGGCAAAGTTAGCGTTGCCGGAGGGCGGTGTGCCGTATTTCCAGCGTTTATCCTCTTTGAGCAGGTCTCCCCGCCAGTCGCTGTCATTGAAAGGGGGATTTGCCAGGACAAAGTCCGCCTTGAGGTCTGGGTGCAAGTCGCGGTGGAAGCTGTCGGCGTGTTCTTTGCCGAGGTTGCCGTCAATGCCCCGGATGGCCAGGTTCATCTTGGCCAGCCGCCAGGTGGTGTGGTTGGATTCCTGCCCGTAAATGCTGATGTCGCCGATGCGGCCGCCGTGGGCCTCCACAAATTTTTCGGACTGGACGAACATACCGCCGGACCCGCAGCAGGGGTCATAGACGCGGCCTTTGTAGGGAGAAAGCATTTCCACCAGGACCCGGACCACGCAGCGGGGCGTATAAAACTGGCCTCCCTTCTTACCTTCAGCGCTGGCAAACTGGCTGAGGAAATACTCATACACCCGGCCGAGGATGTCCTTCGAGCGGTTTTCCTTGTCGCCCAGGCCGATGTTGCCGACCAGATCGATGAGTTGGCCGAGACGCTGCTTGTCGAGGCGGGGGTGTGCGTAGTCCTTGGGGAGTACGCCTTTGAGGGTGGGGTTGTCCCGCTCGATGGCGAGCATGGCATCATCGACGGTTTTGCCGATGCCGGGCTGCTTGGCATTGGCGTTCAGCCTGGACCAGCGGGCCTCCTTGGGAACCCAGAAAATGTTCACGGCTCGATATTCATCCGGATCTTCCGGATCGGCGCCTTTGGTGCGATCCTTCTGGAGCTTGGCGTACTGCTCCTCGAAGGCATCGGAAATATACTTCAGAAAGATTAGACCCAGGACTACATGCTTGTATTCGGCCGCGTCCATGTTGGAGCGGAGCGCATCCGCCGCCCGCCAGAGTTCGCTTTCAAAACCGAGATTCGCGCCGTTATTCTTCGCGGACATGATATTACCTCATTGGCAATTCCATTCTCGAAGGTCATCCTAAAGAAATCCCATCACAAAACTACCCCGGCGATCCCCGCCGG
>CAZOTP010000366.1:0-3231 GCA_964582655.1 uncultured Pirellulales bacterium
CTGGCCGATATCAACGGCCCCGGCGCCATCCAGCATATCTGGATGACCCTGTCAGGCAATTGGCGGTTCCTCATCCTTCGATTCTACTGGGATGATGAAACGCAGCCTTCCATCGAAGTGCCCGCCGGTGATTTCTTTGCCTGCGCCTGGGAAGATTTCACGCAGATTTCCTCTCTGCCCATTACGGTCAATCCGGGCTATGCCTTCAACTGTTACTGGGTCATGCCTTTCCGGAAAAAATGCAAAATCACCATGGAAAACCTTAACGAAAAAAACGCTACGGTCTATTATCAGATCGATTATACCCTCACCGAAGTGCCCGCCGACTCCGCCTATTTCCACACCCAGTTCCGCCGCGCCAATCCCCTGAAATATAAAGACGTTGTTACTATTGTTGACGGCATCAAAGGCAAAGGCCATTATGTAGGAACCTATCTGGCGTGGCAGCCCAACAACAACGGCTGGTGGGGCGAAGGGGAGATTAAATTCTTCATGGACGGCGATCAGGAATTCCCCACGATCTGCGGCACGGGAACCGAAGATTATTTCCTGGGGTCCTACGGGTTTGTCCCCAAAGGCGAAAAACAATACCGCGATTTCAGTACTCCCTTTGCCGGATTCTATGCCCATCAGCCGAAAGGTACCTATAGCGCCAATTTGCGGATGGGAATGTACCGCTGGCACATCATGGAGCCTATCCGTTTTGAAACCGATTTGAAAGTCACCATTCAGGCCCTCGGATGGCGAAGCGGCGGGCGATACCTGCCCCTGCAGGATGACATCGCCTCCGTCGCCTACTGGTACCAGAGCGAACCCCATGCCCCGTTCCCGAAACTGCCCGACAAGGATTTCCTCGAGATCCAGTAAAATAGCAAAAACCGGTTCACAAAACGTTTGTTAAGCTTTCCAAGGTGTGTGTGGAGAATTTCTGTCAAAAACCGACATTGGTAACGGTTTCATCAAACGAAGTCCCCAGCTTCAGGCGCATATCCAGCGGGCTTGGCTGCCAGGGGACATTCGTATTTTTAATATCAATCTTGAATTTGCATTGGTTGAAATCGAATACCGTTTTGGTGGACGTCTTTGGATCAATGGCTAATGTATCGGCATATTCAAAGATCCCTTCCTTTTTTTCCGTGAATTCGCCCGCCAGAACCGTCACGGTTTCCGCTCCCCAGTGCAGGGTGACATCCGCCACCGTCAAATCGATGGGCTGTGCCAGGGCAATCTCCCCCTGCAGCGAAAGTCCTTTGATATTGCCAAAGGCATCCTGAGAGCCTTTGACTTTGGTAATCCGCAGGGTATTGTCGAATCCAATCATAAACTGGATCGGAACCTGTTTCTTACCGTTCACGACATCCAGGGCAGCCCCGTCTTCCGGTGAACCATAGCCATAGTAATTCCCAAACGAAAGAACGACCGGTACGGGCGACGCTGTTCCTGTCAGATCGATATTCTTCGCCGCCGCCTGGAATGTGCCCTTTAAAAAGTCCAGTTTCAGACTGGTCAGCCCCGGTGTTTTGCCCTTGAAGATATAAACAGGTTTTTTTCCCCCGCCCGTAAAATTCTCACGCGGCGCCACCGCCGACCAGCTCCCGACGCGAATCGCACAGGTCTGGGCCGTCTCAAACTCCTCCTGGCTTGCCTGAAACGTTCCTGTTGCCGCCAGCGAGTCCCCCGCCGTTTCCGCTTCCGCGGGCCGGACCTTCCCCGCCTTTAAGATCAGTTTCGTGCAAACCACCGTATCCGCAAAGGCGCTTTCATAGGCTCCGATATCCATCGCTCCGTTCCGCACCCGCACATTCCCGATGACATCCTCATCTCCTGCTTCCGACGGGATCACCCCAACTGTATCCACCGCCGGCGAGCCGGGCAGAATCTGATAATTCCCGGCTTGCCATACATCATCGCCGATTGTGTTTGGCGTGTCGTTGTCATCCCATGTCCCCTCCCCGACAAAGAGCGGATCCGACTCGAGGTTTCCGCTGTTCCAGGTGATCGCGGCGCCATCCTCCGCATGCGTCCCCGCCTGCCCGGCTTCCGCTACACAGGTTTCGATTTGCGCCGTGGTTCCCGCTTCTTTCGTAAAAATCTGATTCCCGGGATTTCCGCTTAGATTCCGATTGGTCCAGAAAATACACCCCTGAATCTCCGCCGTTGAGCCGTTCCGCAGATACATCCCGCCGCCGGAATATCGCGCCTGATTCCCCGCAATCGTGCATTGTCCAACCGTGTATGACGCCCCATATCCAAACAGAGCACCCCCAAACTGACAGGCGTTGCCGCTGAGCACGGAATTCCACAGCGTGATCGTCCCGCCGTCGGCAAATACCCCTCCTCCGTTGGAATCGCCGACATTGCCCTGAATAAAACAGCGGCGGATGCTTACGGTGCTGCTTTGGCAGAAAATCCCCGCTCCGCTCCACGTCGTCCGATTCTGATCCACGGTGCATGTTTCCAGACTTACGGTTGCACCATCGATGCGAATACCCCCCGCGTGATTTTCCGAAGAGTTTCTATCCATCTGACAGCCTGTCAGCGCCGCGATGCCGCCTGCGATGCTCAATCCCCCGCCTATTCCGCTTGTGGAATTGCCCGAAAACCGGCAATCCGTAAATACGGCATCACTGCTCTGCAGATGGACTCCGCCGCCGTAAAACCCCGCCTGATTCAGGAGAAACTCGCAGCGGATAAACGCGGGATTGCTGGCGCTGACGCTCACGGCCCCGCCGTTTTCCTCCGAACGATTCTGGACAAAGGAGCAATCCGTAAATTCCGGATGGTTTCCTTCCGCCGTAACCGCTCCTGCGCCTTTCCCCGAGTTATTCCGGAACGTGCAGTTGGCAATAACGCTGTCGGATGACTGTACCCGTATCGCCGATCCGCTGACGGCGTAATTGGATTCGAAAATGCAGTTCCGGATCGTGGGAGAGGTAAGGCGAGCATAGATCCCGGCCCCGTTGCCATGTATCCCCCCTCCGCTTTGGTATCCATTCCGAATAGTTAAACCGTTCACAATCGTGCCGGGACCCTCTCCGGCGTTAATAAAAAAGGCTCTGTGATTTTCGGTTTCGCTGCCCTGACAATCGATAATGCAATGTTCGGCGCCATTGGCGCTTCGAACCGTGATTGCCTTGCCTTGCAAATCGATATCCCGGTTTCCCGCCCGCGGATTGCTGCCCTCCCCCCGTTGCCCCGGTTCCCCGGCGGACGCGCAATTAATACGACCAC
>CAZOTP010000367.1:0-3205 GCA_964582655.1 uncultured Pirellulales bacterium
CCTGCTGGAATCCAGCGGGCACCCAGCATCCGTTCCGCTTCCAACTGGCCTGCCAGCGTTCGAAGAACTCGTTTCATACCGCTTTTCCCGGTTCTTGTTCGGACAACGGAGAATCCACATCCCGCGCAAACTGCATTTCATACAACTGCCGGTACAGCCCGCACCGTCCGATAAGATCCTCGTGCCTTCCGATATCCTTTATCCGCCCCTGATCCATTACGACAATCCGATCCGCGTTCACAATCGTGCTCAACCGGTGGGCGATGATAAAGCAGGTTCGCCCCTCGGAAAACTCGAAAATCGCCTTCTGGATTTTCGCCTCGCTGTCCGAATCGATCTGGCTGAGAGCTTCGTCGAAAATCAGAATGGCCGGATCGCTCAAAATCGCCCGGGCAATCGAGATCCGCTGCAATTGTCCTCCGGAGAGAGTTGCCCCGTTCTCCCCAATCATCGTGTTATACCCTTGCGGGGTTTGTTCAATAAACTCATGGGCATAGGCCCGACGGGCTGCGTTTTGGATATCCTCCAGACTTGCCTGAAGCTGCCCATACGCGATGTTGTCCGCAATCGTATCGTTAAAGACCACAATCTGCTGGGTCACAATTCCGATCTGCCGGCGCAAACTGCTCAAGCTTGCCTGCGAAATGTCTTGTCCGTCAATCAAAATCTGTCCCTGATCCGGCGTGAAAAACCGCGGAATCAGGCTCGTCAGGGTGGTTTTCCCCGATCCATTCGGTCCTACTACGGCAATGGTTTCCCCCGCCCGAATTTTCAAATTAATATTTTCCAGCGTCTGCTGTGTGCTCCTGGGATACCGGAAAAAAATCCCTCGAAATTCCAGTTCCTGCTTTAAAGGATTAAGCTCTACCGCTCCCGAAGAGTCCTGCTCTGCCGGTGTATCCATCAGGGTAAACACTCGCTCCGCGGCGGCGTTCGCCGTCTGCAAACGGGGCCATACATCCCCCAGTTTCCGCCCTGATTCCGCCATCGTCGCCAGCAAAACCACCAGTGTACTGAATTCACTAACTTCCATATAGCTTTTTTCACTCGTCAGAACATAGGCCGCAAAAATCATCCCGATGCTCGCTGCCGTCATGCCCAGCGCTTCCAGTATTGGCCCGTTCGCCGCGTCGATCTTGACCATGCGGCATTGCTGCTTGAAAAGCCGCTCATTTACGTTCTCAAATCGCGACTGTTCATGCTCTTCCCGGTGATACCCTTTCACCACACGAACTCCAAGAAGACTCTGCTGCAGGCGGCTGAGCATATCCGACCAGCTCTGAAGGGTCCGCTTAGTCGCCTTTTTCATCTTCTTCCCCAGCTTGGCGATAACCAGGGCCGCCGCCGGGGCCGCCGCCAGAACAATCATCGTCATTTTGGCATTCAGAGTCAATGCCCCTACAGCCAAAAATAGAACCGTAAACGGCTCCCGGACCAGCTTGTCCAGCACCGTCATAATGCCGGTATTAATCTGATTGGTGTCCTGCACAAACCGGCTGATGACATCACTCACGCCACGCTCGCTGAAGTACTGAAGCGGAAGCCGAATAGCGTTCGAATACATATCCCGCCGCAGACGGTTGATGCACCGAAACGCCACTCGTTTCACCAGATACTCCTGCGCAAAACGAAGCCCGCATCGGACAAACGTCGCCCCCAGCATCAAAAGAATGATGGATACAATCGCACTTCGCTTGAATGGAAGACCTTGATCCTTTGGCAAACGATCCAAAAACCAGTACATCGGACCATACATTAACCGATAGGAAAGAGGTTCCGGCGATAAATCCATCGTTGCATCCTGACTCTCCTGTCCCATTCGTTTTACAACCATCGTAACCGTCTTGGCGGCTCGATTCCTCGCCAGCCATTCCAGCATCGCGCGCCGCCCATGGATCTCCCCCTCCATCGTCTTCAAGGCGACGATCTCATCCGTTCCCCGAAGGCCGTTCGCCCATGCCGGGCTTTTCAAATCCACCTTGATCACGCGCAGGGGAATTTTTGCATCCGCCCCTTCGCCGATGGCTTCTTCGATTGCCTCCAGCTTGATCCCCATTCGCTGCTTGACCAGTGTCCGGTGAACCCACCCTTCCAAACCTTCTTCATTGATCAGCACTTTCATCAAAGGCAGCATTGCCGCCAGGCTCAAGGACAACAGGCCCGCCACACCCATCGCGCACAAAATCGATAGGATTACGGACAGATATTGCCCCTGTAAATACCCCAAAACTCGACGAAAATGCTTCATATTTTTCCGTTTCTCATTTGCACCACATGGTGTCCGGTTTCGGTTATAAAAATGTAATTAGTATCCGAATAAGCATTTACAGTCAAGACTTAAGAAATCCTCAAATCGTTTTTCCCGATGTCCCGGATCACGGGATAAATCCATAAAATCACTGGACAATCCCTCATGATTTATTTTATAATATAGGTTTCGTGTATCCTTAAGATATTGTTAGAAAAATATTTACATGCTATTGAAAGGAACGATATGAATCTCGTCCGAGTTCTTTCGATTATGGTCTTAGCCCTGTTCACCACCAGTGCCTGGGGACAAAATGAAAATCCGGTGCCGCCTGCCGCGCCCTCTGCCCCCGCCGCTCCTCAGCCGGTATCCGCTGGAACAGAGGACAAACTGGTCGCCACCGTCAATGGTGAAAAAATAATGAAAAGTGATGTCGATACCCGTTTTCAGGCCTTTTTAAACCGATATGGGACCTCCCGACAGCCCAGCGCCGCCCAGATCAACAAGATGAAACAAGAGCAGTGGGATGTAAAAATGACGATCCAAAGCCGAATCATGCAACAGCTGGGTAAAAAGGATAATATCACCGTTACCGATGCGGACATAGACCAGAAAATCGAGGAAAGCATTAAAATCCTATTAAAAAAACAGTCCATGACGCGTGAAGACCTCGAAAAATATATCCAGCAGCAACAGGGGATAACCCTGAAGGAGTCTTTTGATGTCATGAAAAAAGATCCCGCCCTGCGGGAAGCCGTAATGGCCGAAAAAATACTCGAAAAGACACAGCCCGATTTCAACCAGGTCTCTGAAGAAGAAATATCTCGCTTTTATAATGAAAATCTCAATAGTCTCTTCAGTTCCCCGGAAATGGTCCGCGCCAGCCATATCCTGGTGAAAGTGGATGAAAAGGCCGCCGAGACCAATAAAAAAGCCGCCCGGGAAAAAATTGAAAAA
>CAZOTP010000368.1:0-3182 GCA_964582655.1 uncultured Pirellulales bacterium
CGGTCATGGCGATAATCGGCAGTTGGGCAAACCGCGGATCGGAGCGGATTTTCGTGGTGGCCTGAAAGCCATCCATCTCCGGCATCTGGAGGTCCATCAGCACCAGATCGTACGGCGGCGGATAGGATCCGCCCGTCAGTTTTTCCACCGCGATGCGGCCGTTTCCGGCGACTTCGACGCGGGCGCCTTCGCCCTCCAATAATTCCACAGCAATCTGCTGGTTGATTTCGTTGTCTTCGGCAAGGAGGATGCGGGCACCATCCAGATGCGTCTTTAGAGCCGCGATTTCCGGGGTTTGCGAGAGAGTCCCGGCGGCGGGAGCAAAGAGATTCACCAGCGTATCCACCAGCATGGATTTGGTGACCGGCTTGACGAGAAACGCATCGATGTTCAGCTTTTCGGCTTCTTCGCGGACTTCCTCGCGGCCAAACGCTGTAACCATGACGATGGCGGGCTGGCTGGGAATTCCCTTGTCTTCCTTGATGCGGCGGGTCGCCTGCAAACCGTCCATGCCGGGCATTTTCCAGTCCATGAACACGATATCGTAGGGCTTTTTGCCGGGCTGTTTCACGGCGGCGAGGGCTTCAGCGCCGGAACTGACGGCGTCCACCTTCTCGGTCACTCCCTGGAGGGAATCCACGAGGATTTCCCTCGCGGCGGCATTGTCATCGACGACCAAGGCGTTCAATCGCGGCAATTGATCGGGGATGTGTCTGGCCTTCTCTCTGGCGGAACCCAGTCCCAGCCAGACGGTAAAGAAGAACGTACTTCCGGCGCCGGGTTCGCTTTCCAGCCAGATCTGGCCTCCCATCAGTTCCACCAGTCTGCGGCAGATGGTCAGGCCCAGTCCGGTTCCGCCATGCTTGCGGGTGGTGGACATATCGGCCTGCTGGAAAGGCTGGAAGAGTTTGGCGGACTGTTCGGGCGTCATGCCGATGCCGGTATCCTTGACGGAGAACCGGAGTTTGACCTTTTCTCCGGTCTGTTCCAGGAGTTCGGCTTTGACGCGGATTTCGCCCCGCTCGGTGAATTTGACGGCATTGTTGACGAGATTGGTGATGATCTGTCCCAGCCGCAGCGGATCGCCCACCAGGTATTGAGGCAGGGCGGAGGGAAAATCCACCAGCAGTTCCAACCCCTTGTCATGGGCCTTCTGTCCGGTGAGGGTCGTGACGGAAGCAACCACTTCATCGAGATGAAACTCCGTGGTTTCGATGTCGAGCTTGCCGGCTTCGATTTTCGAAAAGTCCAGAATGTCGTTAATGATGCCGAGCAGGGAGGTGCCGGCGTTGTGGATTTTGGCGATGTAATCGCGCTGTTTGGAATTCAGCGTGGTTTTGAGGGCCAGATGCGAAAGCCCGATGATGGCGTTCATGGGCGTGCGGATTTCGTGGCTCATGTTCGCCAGGAACATGGATTTCATCTCGGTGGCTTCCTCGGCCTTCTGTTTGGCGATTTTCAGCTCGTCCTGAACCCGCTTTCGATCCGTGATGTCGGTAAACATCGCAAAGGAGCCGATTTTTACCCCCCGCTCGTCCATCAGCGGCGTAGCGCCGACCTGACAGGGAACCAGACTGCCGTCGGACCGGAGCAGGGACACTTCGTAGGAACCGGCTTCGCCTCGCGCCAGTTTTGCGACGTTTTCCTTGAATGTGCGCGTGTTCTCCTCATCGGTGAATTCAAAAATGCGGTGCCCGAGAATCTGTTCGCGCGGCCGATCCAGAATCCGGCACATGGCGTCATTGACCTCGATGGTCACGGTATCATTGTCGATGAGCCAGAAGCCCTCATTGGAAGTTTCGATAATCCGGCGGGTTTTTCGTTCACTGGCGGCCAGAGCCAGCTCGTTCTGTTTTCGCTCGGTGATATCGGTGAAGCTGATGACCGCGCCGACGATGGCGCCATCCTTAACAATCGGCGTGGCGCCGTATTCGACCGGAAGGCCTCTGCCGTCCTTGCACCACAAATATTCATCATCGATCCGGCTAGCCTTGCCATGGACATAGGCGGCGTACATGGGGCATTCTTCCATGGGATAGTCGCGGCCGTCCGGACGGTGGTGATGAATGAGTGCATGCGACGGCTGGCCGATGAGTTCCTCGGGGGAATACCCAAGCATCTGGCAGACCGCGGGATTGATGAAGGTGATACGGCCTTGGGGATCGACGCCGAAGATGCCTTCGGCGGTGGATTCCAGGATGAGCCGCGTGCGTTCTTCAACCTGTTTTCGCTCTTCGCTTTCTATCGCAAATCGCAGAGCGTTGGCAATCGTTTCCGTGGCTTTTTCCAGCCACAGAGTTTGGGACTCTGTTATCGGCTTGAACAGACAAAGCTCCATGACGCCCACCAACACATCATTGGCAATCAGGGGCCAGGCTGCGATCTGGCAAGGGGATACCGCGCCAAATCCAAACTGCACGCGAAGTTTCTCCCGGTCCGGATCGCAGAATATCGGCTTGCGTGACTGGGCCGCCTGACCGAGGAATCCGGTGCCGTGAGCAAAGGATTTCGGAAGGTCGTCGCTGTCCGGATAGGCATGCGCGGCACGGCGATGAAGTTCTCCGTCGGCATCCATGACATACATGGACCCCATGGGAGCTCCGAGGAACTCGATTACGACGGCCAGTCCCCTCTGGACAACCTCCGTCGCGGTTAAATTTCCGCGAAGAGCGGTGTTCAGCGCCGACAGGCTCGACTCCAGTGCGGCCCGTTCCTGCGACTGGCGGGACAGTTTTTCCAGTTCGCCGGCCCGCGTGGTCAACTCCGCCGTGCGATGCTCCACGGTGCGTTCCAGATTTTGATTCAGTTCTTCCAGCCTCTGCTGTCGAACCTGGATTTCTCGCGCCATATTCTGAAAGCTTCTGGCCAGATCGCCCAGTTCATCCCGGCGATTCGGAAGTTCGCTCAGCATTTCGTCTCGAAAATTTCCCTGTTCGATAGCGGCCGCCGTGTGTGTCAAAATCCGCAGCGGCCGGCCAAGGCGCCGTGCAATCACGGTTACGATCACAACGATACCCAGCAGACCCGCCCCTCCCGCAAGCGCGGAGCGCAGCGTCAACTGGCGGACAGGGCTGAAGATTTCGTTTTTGGAAAGGTTCAGGACAATCTTCCAACCGGTCAGCGGAGATGTCGCCCAATAGACCAGCCGATGTTCTCCGTTGTCCTCGACCGCCGCAAATCCT
>CAZOTP010000369.1:0-3179 GCA_964582655.1 uncultured Pirellulales bacterium
ACTGCATATTGACCAATTATGACCAATTATGACCATATGTCAACATAATTTTTAGAAAAAACAATGATTTACACTTCTTTCAATTCATCCCACGATGTGGTGAAGCGTTTGGAGCGTTTCTGGAATCGGGTTTGCCATTGGCGCTGGATTCCTTCGGCGGCGTACCAGACCGGAGCGCTGCTTTTGGCGTTGATCCGGTCCAGGGTTTCCATCAGCCGTTTGGACCGCTGCCGGTCCGCCTCATCGAATAAATTTCCCTGCACCTGTTCCTGCGGCACAATCTGTCCGGCGATCACGCCCGCCTTTTTATATCGCAGGCCCTGCCGGAAAATCGCCGCCGCTCCCTTGACGGCATAGGAAATCAGCTCTCCACTGTCGCTGCTGGCGGTGGGCAGGGAAATCACCTTTGAATTGAAGTATCGCGGCTCATCCGTTCGAAACAGATTGGTTATCAGAAACACGGTGAGAATCCCCGCCGCAGCCTTTTGCCTCCTGAGTTTTTCACCCACCCGGCCGGCAAAGCACGCAATCGCTTCCTGCATGTGTTCCAGCGTTGTCACCGGCCGGCCAAACGACCGGGTCACCGCCGTCGCTTTCTGCAGAGGCGGCTGCCGCTCGAGCGAGTAGCAGCAGATCCCGCGAAGCTCCTGCATGGTTCGCCGGCCCGTCACTCCCATGCGTTTTTGAATACGCGTTTCCTCGGCATCCCGAAGCTGCAGGGCGGTGACGATGCCGGCTTGTTTCAGAAATTCCGCAAACGCCGGCCCCACGCCCCAGACATCCTTCACGTCCGTCTGCCGCAGCGCCTCCTCCAGCCATGGAGAATCCGTCAGGTCCAGCACACCGGCGGCCCGCGGGGATTTCTTGGCGATATGATTGGCGATTTTCGCCAGGGTCTTGGTCCGTGCCATTCCCACGGAAACCGGAATCCCCGTCCACTGTTTCACCGTTTTTCGAAGGTTTTGCCCGTATTCGGTCCGGTTGGCTGCGGCCAATTCTGAAAGGTCCAGAAACGCCTCATCGATGGAATAGATTTCCATTCGGGGCGTAAAATCCGCCAGCACTTCCATTACTCGCCGCGACATATTGCCGTACAGCGTATAATTCGACGAATAGACCTCCACCTGATGTTGAACCAGAATCGACTCGACTTGAAAGATCGGCACTCCCATGCCGATTCCCAGCGCCTTGGCCTCATTCGACCTCGCCACTACGCACCCGTCATTGTTGGAAAGCACAATCACCGGTCTGTTCTGGAGCCTGGGCTGGAACACCCGCTCGCAGGATACATAAAAATTATTGCAGTCCACCAGGGCGAAGACCGTTTCCATACTACACGCTCCTGCCGAAACCGCCTGTCCGCTTTCAGGGTTTGTGAATCACATGCGTGACCACGCCCCAGACCTCGAATTCCGTTTTTTCATCCACCGGCAGCGGCGAATATTTTTCGTTTTCCGCCTCTAGCAACAGCTTCTTCCGCCGGATTCGGATTCGCTTGACGGTCAGTTCCCCATTGATGACGGCAATCACCACGTTCTTGTCCTTGGGCTCCAGCGAACGTTCCACAATCAGCAGGTCCCCCCCGTGAATTCCCGCATTGATCATTGAATCCCCCGTCACCCGGACAAAAAACGTCGCCGCCGGATGCTGAACCAGATGGCGGTTCAGATCAAGCTGGCCCTCCACGTAATCGTCCGCCGGCGAGGGAAATCCCGCCGATACCGACGCCGACACCAGGGGCCGCAGACATTCCGTCGCCGGGTCAATCGCATAAATCGCCTTGACTTTCATCGGCTTCATACCATCGGTCTCCAATTTACAGTATATCCGGTTTTATGCCGAAATAAAGAAGGAATCGGGAGGAATCCGAACTGCAAGAAATCAGGCGGGCAATACATGCTGCACGAGAATCTTGATGCCGATTGCAAGAAGGATGAATCCGCCCACCAATTCCATGCGATGCCCCAGATGTCCCCCGAACCGCTTTCCCAGGAGCATTCCCGTAACGGTCAGGACTCCCGCCGTAATCCCAATCACGACACAGGGCAGCCAGATATTGATGCCCAGCGCCGCCATCGAGAGTCCCACCGCCAGGGCATCGATGCTGGTTGCAATGGATAACGCCACCAGGCTCCATCTTCGCGTCGGATCCTTGCGGTTTTCTATGGCTTTGATCTGGAAGGATTCGTAGATCATTTTGGCTCCGATGATTCCCAGCAGTCCGAACGCCACCCAGTGATCGAAGGCTGAAATATATCGTTGGAAAGCGGATCCCGCCAGCCAACCCAGAACGGGCATGAAGAACTGGAACAAACCAAAGTGCCACGCCAGGCGAAACACGGGCCGAAAGGACAGTTTCGGCAGAATCAGCCCGGCAGTCAGCGCTACCGCAAACGCATCCATCGCCAGTCCCACGGCCACGCCGAAAAGAGTGATCCAACTCATACGGTTCAGGTGTCCTGTGTTGCCAATACTGTGTTTTCGTTGCTTCTACCCTAAGGGTATTTAGAAATCAAGAGGATTATACCGTTTCTGCTATTCGATCTCCGATCCGAGCGGGACCGGAGTCCAGACCGATTTTCGCGGTGGAATTTCAGACGGAATTGAAGATCGAAAATGGGGGAGAGGATGATGGATTTTATCCGCCCCACCAGGGTTTGTAGAGGGTATCGCGGCGCTGGTCGCCGAGCCGGCGGAAGGGGAGGAGATTTTGGGGCGCGGATTTGGGGTCGATTTGACGGAGCCGCCGGAGGGTTTCGTCGGCATGGCCGAAACGGGAGATGAGGATCCATGCATAGAAGTCATCGGCGGCGGCGTCCCATATTGCGATGCGGCGAATGCCCTGATTCAGCCACGAGGCAATCATCTGGGGAGGATAATAGGATTCCAGAAAGTAACTGGCGGTGGTGAGGCTGAAGGGAATCTGTTTTGGAGAACAGGCGTTCTGGAAATAGTCGATGTCATAGGATTGTTTTTGTGCGCCAAAATCCCAGGCGTAGGCGAAGACTTCGTCGAGGAGGTTTTCGCGGATGAGGCGGCGGATGTCCACGCCATAGCGGAAGTTATCCGCTTCATTGCCCAGTACCATGGCGCTGACGGGGATGCGGCTGGGGCGTGAAGAGCGTTTTTGAACATCATCCAGCATGGTGCGAAGCTCGCGGAAAAAGAGGGTTACGATA
>CAZOTP010000370.1:0-3167 GCA_964582655.1 uncultured Pirellulales bacterium
GGTTTTTTTCTACACGCTGGGCAACGCGCGGGGTCTGGCGATGGTTCCGTGCGTTCTTCTGGTGATCGTGATCTTGTTTCTCAGTGATATAAAGCCCCGAACGAAGCTGATATTTCTGATCGTTTCGCTGGTTTTTATTCCCTTTTATGTTGTGATCGGAAACGTTACGCGGGCGATGGGACTGGGGATCGGGTTCGAGGATCTGGGGTATCGGCTGAAGGTGTTGTCCTAGTGGCAGGAGCATACGCGAGATGTACCCAAACTGGCGTCCACGTTCGGGCGGCTTTTCTTCACGGGGGGGCATTCGATTATCACCCAGACGCCGGAATCGTATTCGTATTTGCCGTTTGACATGCTTTCGTATATGAAGGAAGTGTTGACGTCCCTGATCCCGGGCCGCATTTATTATAAACCCTTTTACCAGGCGAACTGGATTCTTGCCAATTACGATTTTATGATTACGGAGGAAACATCGGTCGAGGTCTCCATGCTGGGGAATCTGTGGCTTCTGGGGGGAGCCAAGATCGTATTTCTCGGCGGAGCGGGTCTGGCGATGCTTCACGGGCTTTTCATTTTCATTGTCCGGCGGGCCTGGCGCAAATCGGAACTGAAAGGATTTTTGTTTCTGGGTTTGTTCAGCAATACGCTGCTGGGTGCGGCGGGGCTGGATATTATCGCCCACTGGCGGGCGATGGTATGGCGGCTGATTTTTGCGTTTGTGATCTTTCTTGTTCTGGGACTGCTTTCGGGCGAGCTGGGGGGACGGGCGTCCGGCGGAGAACCTGAACATTACGGGGAGGAGCATGGCGGGGAGGCCGAATTTCAGGAAGGAATTTCCGATGGCGGATTATCGCACGAATCTGTATAATACCTATGTATCCCGGTTCAAATCCAGACATTTGACCATCCGTCCGGAGAAGCTGGAAACGTATTTTCGCTGGTCGGAGAAAAAATTTCTGCCTTTGCTGGCGGGGGTATCCCGGGAAGCGAAGATTCTCGAGCTAGGATGCGGTCCGGGGTATTTCATGGAGTTTTTGAAGCGGCATGGATTTTCGCAGGTGGAGGGGATCGACATTTCGCCGGAGCAGGTGGAGCTGGCGGCGGGTCGGGGTCTTCCCGCACAGGTGCGCGATGTATTCGCTTTTCTGGAGAACCCGGCGCGGGAGTATCAGATGATCGTGGCGCTGGATTTTCTGGAGCATTTCACCAAAGACGAGGTATTTCGACTGCTGGGGATGATTTATCAGGCGTTGTCGCCCGGGGGAGTATTTTTGATCGAGACCCCCAACGGCGAGGGGCTGTTTCCCAATCAGGTGATTTACGGGGATTTGACGCATACGACGATTTTTACCTCTTCCTCGCTGTCGCATGCTCTGAAGACGGCGGGATTCGATGAAATCCGATGCGTGGAAACCGGGCCGGCAACCCATAATCTGTCCGGGGCGATTCGTTTGTGTTTATGGAAGGGGATCACCTGTGCCGCCCGGATGATTCGCCGCATCGAGACAGGGAAGCGGCAGGAGATTTGGACGGAAAACCTGATCTGCATCTGCCGAAAAGCGGGGTAAGCCGATTGTTTTCCCGATGGATTCCGTTTGGAGAGTCTTGATGAATGAGCTGATTTCGGTTGATTTATAGTATCTGAAACCGTTTCTCCGCGAGGATTTTGGGAAACGAAATTTCCGGTGGAAAAAAAGATGCGTGGAGACGAAAGACAATATTTATATTTAGGAGGTACCTATGATTCGGTTTTTGCTCTGGATTGCCAGACAACTGCCCAAAGGGGGCCCTTTCTGCACGCGATGGCTGGCCCGGTTTTTTCCCTCCTTACAGCGCTACCCTGTGGTTCTACGGATGCTGCCTGGGCGGAACTATTACATTGATTTGCGCGAATCTGTTTTTTACCCGCTATATAAATTCGGGTCCTATCCGCACCAGGATGGTGAGGACCTGGTAGCCCGCCATATTTTACGACCCGGCGACATTGTGTATGATGTGGGCGCGAATATCGGTTACACCACCCTGTTGTTTTCCGATGTTGTACAGAACGGTCATGTCTATGCGTTTGAACCGTCCCGGAAATGCGTTCATTATCTTCGTGATAATTTGCAAAAGTATAACAATATCTCCCTAATCGCAAAGGCCGTCAGCTGCAAAGAAGGCCATGTTTCTTTTTCGGAGCAGGCGTTCCTGGACCGATCCGGGATCGCTTCCAGCGACATTGTTCAGGAGGCCAACGCGGAAACATCGCTCTATGAGGTGGAATCCATTTCGCTGGACGGTTTTTTCTCGCAGCATCCGCAAAGACCGATTTTTATCAAGATCGATGTGGAAGGTCATGAACAGCAGGTTTTCGAGGGAGCCAAAGAGGTCCTTCGGACATGCAAACCGTTTCTGATGTTCGAGGCTCTGCATACGGATTCGTTTGAACAGAATCGATCTTATTTAACGGAGGTAACGGAGGGGGCCTATGCCTATTTCCGGATTATGCCGAACGGACTTTTATCATCGGGGGAAGCCTCCGAGGGGCCGCACAATTATCTGGCGTGTCCGGATTGGGGACGAGAGAGAATATCGGGTTTATGCAAAAAATAGGCAAACGAGATTTTCTGTTTTTGGATCGTCAGCAGACATGCCGCTTTCGGGGGATTTTTACAGCGGCTCGGAGGTTCATTCGCAGGGACGTTGCGGGAGCGAGGATATCTGATATTTCAGGCATTTTTTACCGGGAAGTTTTTTGATGAATTATCTGGTTGCGGTCGATTTATTTTATCCGGACCAGCCCAGCGGGGCGGGTCGGGTGGCGTGGGATATCGGGCAGGTGATGCGGGACCGGGGGCATTCGGTGACGTTTTTTGTGCGGAAGGCGGATCCGGAGGCGGCGGAGACGGAGATTGTGGAGGGAATCCGGGTGGTTCGGTTTGAATTGCCGAAGACCGGCGCGCTGGATCCCTGGAAGATGCAGAAACAGGCTGCCCGGGGGCGGGAGACGGCGAGGCGGCATCTCTTGGACAGGCGGTGGGACGTGGTGCATATCCATATCGCGCTGTTTGGAAAGATCCTGCATTCCCTGCTTGGCGCGGGGCCAAGGTATGTGGAGCCGGTTCATTCTCCCATTGTGCTGGAGCAGCAGATCAACTGGTCGGAGCAGGGTTGGAAAGGGAAAG
>CAZOTP010000371.1:0-1156 GCA_964582655.1 uncultured Pirellulales bacterium
TCGAGGCGGAGTTTCTGACGGAAGTATTCGGGGAAGCACTTGGATACAAACTTTTTTCGGAGGGGGAATCACAATGGGACATATCGCCCAAGCATTTTATCGGGGATGGGACGCCGGATGCCGTCATCGGAGCTTTCAGAACCGGCGGAGCGGACAAGATTCATGCCATCATCGAGCTTAAGGGGCCCACGGTGGATTTGGACCGTGACAAAGCCGGGGGCCGAACGGCGGTCCGGCAATGCTGGGATTACATGTACATGGTACCGGATTGTCCCTGGGGTATCGTCAGCAACTGCGTAAGTTTTCGGCTGTACCATCGGAATGAAACGCCTCGCGCGTACGAGCTTTTTACGCTTCAGGATTTGCGGAAGCCGGAGATTTTCCAGCAGTTTTACTATTTATTTCAGAGGGATGGACTGCTGCCGGGGGCGCTGAACCAGATTCCCCGCGCGGATCATCTTCTGGGGCTTACCAATCAACGACAGCGGGAGGTGGGAGACAGCCTTTATAAAGAATATCAGTCGAACCGGCTAGAAATGATCTCCCACCTGAAACAGATTCACGGGAAGACGCTGGATTCAGCGATTCGAATCACGCAAAAGCTGCTGGACCGGATTATTTTCGTGGCCTTTTGCGAAGACCGGGGCCTGCTTCCTGAAAAGGTTCTCCAGCAGGCATGGAGCAACGTACCTCCCTTTCGGCGTGTGACGAATCCCCGCTGGCAGAATTTTCTTCATCTCTTTGAAAGCGTGGACAAGGGAAATCCCGAAGCGAAAATATCCGGTTATAACGGGGGATTATTCCGTCACGATGACGAAGTGGACACGCTGCAACTGGAGGACGGGTGGACGGATTATTTTCGCAGCGTGGGGAGTTATGATTTCCGGGATGAGATCAACGTGGATGTTCTGGGTCATATTTTCGAGCGATCGATCAACGACATTGAACAAATCCGGCTTGGGGGATTGTTTGAAGGGAAACCCTCGAAAGAGAAACCCGGACCGAAGATGCAGAAATCCGCACAGCGGAAACGGGGAGGAGTATATTATACGCCGCCGGAGTTCACCGGATTTATTGTGGAGAATACTCTCGGGCCGGTGGTCGAAGAGCGGCCGCAAATCGCCGGTAGTGCTCTACGCAGGCAATAATATACGCC
>CAZOTP010000371.1:1166-1925 GCA_964582655.1 uncultured Pirellulales bacterium
GCAAATCGCTGCAGAAAAACACGGGATCAATCCCGATAATCCTGAAAGCTGCGCGAATCACAAGGCGCTGCTTCGGTATTGCCGGGACTGCATAGAAACTCTGCGACAAATCAAGATTGTCGATCCGGCGTGCGGGAGCGGGGCGTTTCTGATCCGGGCCTACGACTGGCTTGAAAACCGGTATCTCGATTTCGCCCATCTGCTGTCGGGGGAAGATGAGGAGCAAGCCCGCGAACTGCAAGACCAGATCGCCGGATACATTCTTCACGAGAACCTGTACGGCGTTGATTTATCGCAGGAAGCGGTGGAAATCACCCAACTGGCGCTTTGGATCCGGTCGGCGCGGACGAACAAGACACTGGAAGACTTATCGGTGAATATCCTGTGCGGCAACAGCCTGATCGCGGATCCAGCGGCGGATCCAAGGGCGCTGCCGTGGCAGGAGGCGTTTCGAGGCGTTTTCGAGAGAGAGCAGAAGGGATTCGACTGCGTGATCGGCAATCCGCCCTGGGAGCGCATGAAGCTGCAGGAGAGGGAATTTTTCGACAGCAGCGCCCCTGAGATTGCGACGGCCACCAGCGCGGCGAAACGAAGGATTCTGATCGCGGGTCTGGAGAAGAAGAATCCCGAACTCTACCAGCGATACATAGCGGCACAAGAGGACGCAGAGCGGTCTTTGACGTATATCCGGGAGAGCGGGCGGTTTCCTTTAACGGGAAAGGGGGATATCAATACCTAGGCGCCTTGGGGGGACGGGGG
>CAZOTP010000371.1:1943-3151 GCA_964582655.1 uncultured Pirellulales bacterium
CACGCGCGCAGGCTCCGGCCGGTCATCCTCGCCGACGGGCTGGGCTTCTGGTTCCTTCGGGGATTTCCACGGATATGACCACCAGCGCATTCTGGGCGGACTTGACGAATGCCAAACGGGTGATCGCGCTATATGATTTCGAAAACAGACTTGGAATTTTTCCGGATGTTGACAGGCGTTTTAAGTTTTCTGTTTTTCTATTTGGCGGGAAACAAATACAAGCTGCGTCTTCGGATTTTGTTTTTTTTGCAAAAGAAATAAACGAGTTGAACCAGAAGGACAGGCATATTCCGTTGTCGCCGGAGGAGGTGGAGTTATTGAATCCCAACACCCGGACGTGTCCGATCTTTCGAAGCGTGCGGGACGCGGAGATCAGCAAGGGGATTTATCAGCGGGTGCCGGTTCTGTGGGACCGACGGCGGAAGAGCGGAGGGAATCCGTGGGGAATCAAGTTTTTTACGATGTTTCATCAGACCAATGACGCGGAATATTTTCGCACGGCGGAGGACCTGAAGAAAGAGGGATACAAGCAGGCCGGTCCGAACTGGGTGAAGCGGAAGCATGTATTTCTTCCCCTGTATGAAGCGAAGATGGTGCAGATGTACGACCATCGGGCGGCGAGCGTAGTGGTGACGGAAGAAAACTGGATGCGGCAGGGGCAGCCCCAAATACCTTCTTCCGCACAGCACCCGAATCCTGAGGTTACGCCTGAAACTCGTTTCTGGGTGGATCGCGCCGAAGTTGCCAACAGGCTTGGGGAAGTTTGCGAATCTCCTTTCTTTATCGGGTTTAAAGATATTACAAGTGCAACGAATACACGAACCATGATAGCGGCCGGAGTACCGCCTTATGGATTTGTGAACCATTTTCCTCTTATCATAACTACAACGGCTCCAACTTTGACATTGTGTCTGCTTGCCAATGTAAATTCATTTGTTCTTGACTATGTGGCAAGACAAAAGACTGGTGCGGTAACGCTCAATTTTTTCATCGTCGAACAATTCCCGCTTTTTCATCCCGATTTTTACAGCCAGAAGTGTGTATGGGACAAGAAGCGGAGTTTACAGGACTGGATTTCGGAGCGGGTGTTGAAGCTGACATGCACGAGCAACGACATGATGCCGCTGGCGGAGGCGGCGGGATTCAAGAAGGGGGTTCACCCGTGGCGGGAGACGGAACGGCGGGAGCTGACGGCGGAGCTGGACGCG
>CAZOTP010000372.1:0-3146 GCA_964582655.1 uncultured Pirellulales bacterium
CTCTCCTGCCAGAATGACCCGGAGATTCCGGCTGTCATCCTGGATGTCCCCCTTCTCTTGGAAGTCGGACAGCAGAAATACTGTGATTACTTGATTTTTGTCGATTCGCAGCCAAACCTCCGGGAACTCCGGGCCAGGATGCGAGACGGCTGGGATGAACAACAATTAAAAAAAATGGAAAATTTACAATTTACCCTGGACAAAAAAGCCGGAATGTCGGATTATATCGTAGAGAACAATTCTGATATTCCCCATTTGGCTAAACAGGCGGGTGATTTGCTTCCACGGATTCTGGAGCGTTTCAGATCCCAGGCCGGCCGAAACATTGAGGATTAATGCGGAATTCCAGATTCAACGGCTAGGATGTTCCGGGGACAATAACGCGGGGAGTTGCGCCTGCGGTTGGACCCGTGGTTTCGAAAAGGGACTCCGCCGGGATGAATAAAATGTGCGTCTGTTGGTTCAGACGAATGTTGATAATCGAATATGGGCTGGTTGGCCCATGCGAAAAAGTTTGAAACTTTGAGGAATCAAAAAGATGGCTAAGACTGCCGCAAAAGACAAAGCTGCCGGTGTGAGCAAAAAACGCTCGAAAAAAACCGAGCCTGTCGAAGAATCGATGGAAGCCTCGCGGGAATCCGAATCCCATGAATCTCCCGTCGAATACGACGAAAAAACCGCCGAGAAAAAAACCGCCAAATCCCAGAAACCCTCCGACGGGGAAGAGGAGGAGTTTCTCGATGGCGATTCCCACACCCGTTACGAAGAAGCCAAAAAAGGCGAGCTCCACATCACCGATCTGCAGAAAATGTCCGTCGATAAACTCCATGAACTCGCTCGCAGCGAAGGATTGGAAGAGTACACCGGACTCAAAAAACAGGAGCTGATTTTCAAAATCGTAAAGCAGCGCGTCCAGCAGAACGGGCTGATGTACGGCGAAGGCGTTCTCGAACTCCTCCCCGACGGGTTCGGCTTCCTCCGAAGCCCCGATTACAATTACCTCCCCTGCCCCGACGATATCTACGTCTCCCCCTCCCAGATTCGACGGTTCGGACTGCGCAACGGAAACATCATCGCCGGCCAGATTCGACCCCCCAAGGAATCCGAAAAATATTTCGCGCTCCTCCGCGTCGAAATGGTCAACTTCGAAGAACCCGAATCCCTCACCGAAAAAGTGGTCTTTGAGGACCTCACCCCGTTGCATCCCGCCAAACGCCTGATTCTCGAAACCAGGCCCGAAGAACTCAACATGCGAATCGTCGATATCGCCACCCCGGTCGGAAAGGGACAGCGAGGCCTGATCGTCGCTCCGCCCCGCACCGGAAAAACGATTCTCCTCCAGAAAATCGCAAACGCCATCAGTACCAATCACCCCGAAGTCTTCCTCATCATCCTCCTCATCGACGAACGCCCCGAGGAAGTCACCGAAATGGAGCGAAACACCGCCGATTCCGTCGAGGTCATCAGCTCCACCTTCGATGAACCCGCCAGCCGCCACGTTCAGGTCGCCGAAATGGTCATCGAAAAAGCCAAACGCATGGTCGAGTACGGCCACGACGTCGTCATCCTACTCGACTCCATCACCCGCCTGGCCCGCGCCTACAACACCGAAGTCCCGCACTCTGGAAAAATCCTCACCGGCGGCGTCGATGCCAACGCTCTTCAGAAACCCAAGAAATTCTTCGGCGCCGCCCGGAACATCGAGGAAGGCGGCTCCCTCACCATCCTCGCCACCGCCCTTATCGACACCGGCTCCAAAATGGATGAAGTCATCTTCGAGGAATTCAAAGGCACCGGCAACATGGAACTCCACCTCGACCGCCGGCTCGTCGATCGCCGCACTTGGCCCGCCATCGACATCAGCCGAAGCGGAACCCGACGCGAGGAACTCCTCCTCGATCCCAAGGAACTCGAGCTGGTCTATCGCCTCCGCCGCGTGCTCAGCGACATGAACCCCGTCGAGAGCATCGAACTGCTCAAGAGCCGCCTCCAGAAGTGCCGCACCAACGCCGAATTCCTCATGACCATGAACTTGAGCTGATAATGGGGATTTCCCCGCCGGCCCTGCTCGGCATCCCAACACAAAACAAACGGGCTGAACACATTCGTTCAGCCCGTTCTTGTTTTACACATCGATCGGATCAGTTATTTCTTCGTGGGCTTCTTCTCGATCTTCTCGCCCCGAAGCAGCGTTTCCGCCGCCCGGATCAGCTTCTCCATCCGGAACGGCTTGTTCAGATATTCATCCACCCCCAGCGTCTCCGCATACACCTTGTGACGCGTCCCCGGATTCGCCGTAATCATGATCACCGCCGGTTTCCCCCCCGATTCCTTCCGCATTCCCCGGATTTTCTCCATCTCCAGGTATCCGCTCCGCCCCGGAAGCATCTGGTCCAGGATCACCAGATCCGGAATCTTCTCCTGGATCATCTCCACCGCCGTGTTCCCGTTCCCCGTGGTGCGAATCTTGACCTTCAGCTCTTCGGTGAGGGAATCCTCGATAGCGGTCAGAATATCACGGTCATCGTCCACGATCATCACGTCTTTGTCATTAAAGTCCGCCATTGCAAGGTCCTCTCTGCCAGGGGGGCATAAGTCATTCTGTTACAGCCGCACGCATCACCTGTCCCATTGTATCGAGCCTCCTGCGCCTGTCAAGACCTCGAACCCCCCTTTTTTCAGGCCCACCGCCGATCCGCCTGACGCAAAATCTGCCGGATCGAAAGCCCGCGGGGACAAACCGACTCGCACTGGCCGCAGTCCTCGCACCGGGCGATGGTGTTCTCCCGCGGTATCTCCCGGTACATCTGCCGGGCGTATCCGTCCATCCCGCTCTGACCGGGATAATACGTCGCGCACCGCATCCCTTCCGGGATATCCACCCCCGCCGGACAACCCAGACACGCCCCGCACGCCCCGCATACCGACGGGTCGGCGCAGGTCTGCCGGGCCCCGCCCTCCGGCCGCTCCTTCATCTTCGCCTTTTTCGTGACGCTCATATACATCTCCAACTCGCTCATCGTCCCGATCCCTTTCAGCACCGAATGGATGGTCCCGTCCGTCAGCGCCGCCTCCAGGATGCGCGGATGGTCCTGGACATCCGCTCCCTGCAGGGTTTTCATCGACATCGTCCCGATAGTCTTATC
>CAZOTP010000373.1:0-3141 GCA_964582655.1 uncultured Pirellulales bacterium
AGTAACGCCGACGGTCGTGCCATTCGAGGGCGGGTATGTTCTGCCCTGCGGGGAAAACCGTCCGGGCAGCCGCAGCGCGGGACTCTGGCGGATGGCGTTTCAGGCGCAGCGGTCGTTCGGGTGGGTGAATTATCTGGTGCTGGTGGTGTACCTGGCGGCGGTGGTGGGAGTCGGATTTTTGTTTACCTCGCATAAAAACCCGGCCGATGTTTTCCGGGGGGGGCCGCGGATTCCGGCGTGGGCGGCGGGTCTGAGCATATTCGCGACGATGCTCAGTTCCATCACGTACATGGCGGTGCCGGCGAAGGCGTTCGCGTCGGACTGGACGTATTTCGCCAATCAATTCGCCTCGCTTTTGATCGCCCCGCTGGTGATTTTCTTTTATCTTCCGTTTTACCGACGGCTGGACGTGACCAGCGCGTATGAATATCTGGAGAGGCGGTTCAACGTGGCGGTACGGATTTACGGGAGCCTGACGTTCATTCTGTTTCAGCTTGGGCGGATGGCGATTGTCCTGTATCTGCCGGCGATTGCGCTGGCGACGGTGAGTTCGATGGATGTGCACGTATGCATTCTCGTGATGGGGGCGCTGTGCATTGTGTACACGATGATCGGGGGGATGGAGGCGGTGATCTGGGCGGACGTGATTCAGAGCATCGTGCTGCTGGCCGGAGCGATCTTTACGATTTTGCTGGTTCTCTGGCGGTACGGCGGATCCTTTGCCGAGGCGTTCCACGCAGCGCAGTCCAGCGGGAAATTTTTTACGAATACTCTCTGGTGGTCGTGGGATGTCGGCTCGGCGGCGTTTTCCATCATTCTGATCGGGTGCATCTTTTCCAATCTGGCGTCTTATACGTCGGGGCAGGACATTGTGCAGCGGTATATGACGACGAAGGACCTTCGGCAGGCGGGCCGATCGATCTGGACGAATGCCTGGATATCCATCGCGGCGTCGGCGCTGTTTTTCGGGGTGGGGACGTGCCTGTATTTGTTTTATAAAACCTATCCGGCACGCCTGGATCCCACGCTGAAGACGGACGCCATATTTCCTTTGTTCATGGTGCGGGAGCTTCCGGTGGGGATCGCGGGGATCGTGATCGCGGGGGTGTTCGCCGCGGCGCAATCGACGCTTTCGGGGAGTCTGAACAGCGTGGCGACGGCGTGGGTGACGGATTTTCACCGGCGATTTTGGCCTGCGGCGTCGGAAGCGTCGCGGCTTCGGCTGGCGAAGCGGCTTACGCTGGTGATGGGCGCCGCGGCGATTGCCGTGGCGCTGGTGATGGCGCGAGCGAATATCGCATCGCTGTGGGACAGTTTTTTGAAGATTTTGAGTTTGACGGGAGGGGGGCTGGCGGCACTGTTTGCGCTGGGGATTTTTACCCGGAGGACCCACGGGATCGGCGCCTTTTTGGGGGCGATTGTCAGCGCGATTGTACTCTACTGGATTCAGGAGCAGAAATACGTTGCAATCAATTTTTTCCTGTTCGCGGCGATCGGGTTCTGGATTTGTGCGGCTGTGGGGTATCTGGCAAGTCTTTTGATTCCGGCACGGGCGAAATCGCTGGAGGGCCTGACCTTGTTTACCTGCCGGAAGGATACGGAATGATGTTCGATGCCCCGGATTGGCGCAAGAAAGAAGGAGCATCCTGATTTCTGTATTGTGCGTGATCGTGTGAGAATCATCAAGGAGTGACTGTGAAGCAGATACGAGCGATTTTCATCTATTTTGTATTGTTTTGTGCAATTGCCACTGCTTTAGCGACTTCCGGTTCGGACGAGAAGGACGCGATATCGGGGAGGGAATACCATGTTTCGGTGCAGGGGAATGACAACAATGACGGAGCGGCGGAGCGTCCGCTTCGGACGATTTCGGCGGCGGCGCAGCGGGCGCAACCGGGGGATGCGATCACGGTGCATGCGGGTGTGTATCGGGAGCGAATCAATCCGCCTGGCGGGGGAGAATCGGATCAAAAGCGGATTCTTTACCGGGCCGCCCCGGGAGAAACCGTGATTCTCAAAGGCTCAGAGGTCATTACAGGCTGGCAGAAGGTGCAACACGACACATGGAAAGTCGTTATACCCAATACTTTTTTCGGGGATTTCAATCCGTACAGCGATTTGATTCGGGGCGACTGGTTTGATGCCAAGGGGCGGGATCATCACACCGGGGCGGTGTATGTAAAGGGGCACTGGCTTACGGAATCGGCTACGCTGGAAGAGGCGCTGAAACCCGCGGGAGAAACTCCGCTATGGTTCGGGCGGGTGGATCAGAACGAGACGACGATCTGGGCCCAATTCCAGGGGATCGATCCCAATCAGGAGGAGGTGGAGATCCACGTTCGCCGGACGGTGTTTTACCCGGAAAAAACGGGGATTAATTACCTTACGGTGCGCGGGTTTCGGATGATGCACGCGGCAACGCCCTGGGCGCCGCCCACGGCGGAACAGATCGGGCTTCTCGGCACGAACTGGAGCAAGGGATGGATTATCGAGGAGAATGATATTCGTTATTCGATTTGCGCGGGGATATCCCTGGGGAAATACGGGGATGAATGGGACAATACTTCGCAGGATACTGCGGAAGGATATGTGAAGACCATTGAACGGGCATTGAAAAACGGCTGGAACAAAGAAACCATCGGGCATCATATAGTTCGCAACAACGCTATTTCCCACTGCGAGCAGGCGGGGATCGTCGGGAGTCTGGGCTGTTCTTTCAGCACCCTCACAGGCAACACAATCCATGACATCCACGTTCGGC
This sequence comes from uncultured Pirellulales bacterium, assembly GCA_964582655.1. Classification (GTDB taxonomy): domain Bacteria; phylum Planctomycetota; class Phycisphaerae; order Sedimentisphaerales; family SM23-30; genus CAZOTP01. The sequence goes on from CAZOTP010000373.1 coordinate 2,762, forward strand.
GGTTGTTTTCCGGCGCGGAGATGGCAGGCATCAAGTTTCACGGAGCCATTGACGTTACAATCAGCCGGAATCATATCTACCGGACTTGCCGGGGGATCTGGCTGGACTGGATGGCGCAGGGGGCGCGGGTAAGCCGAAACCTTCTGCACGACAATCATCCCCGGGAAGACCTTTTTGTTGAAGTCAATCACCGGCCGTTTCTGGTGGATCACAATATCCTGCTTTCGGCGAACGCTCTTCTCGACTGGTCGGAGGGGGGGGCGTACGCTCATAATCTGATAGCGGGGATCATCGCGTTTCGGCCGGTGCTGAATCGTGAGACGCCATTTAACAGGGCCCATTGCACGGACCTGGGTGGATTGCGAAAAAACGAGTGAGGA
>CAZOTP010000374.1:0-3137 GCA_964582655.1 uncultured Pirellulales bacterium
TCCGGTCCTGCTCCTTTGAAGGGAAATCGTATATAGAAGAGTCGTTTCCAATTGTCGAAAAAGTTGATAGTAAAATCGAAAAAAAGGCGAAAAAAGCAAAAAATTTTAAAAAAATGTTACTTTTTCCCCCTTTTTGCGATTTTTTTTGAAAATAGCCATCAATTGGAGGGTGGTCTTGCATCGACATATCTTTGGTGTGGGTTCTGTATGGAAGGACCCTGGATAAAGATTGTAGAAACCAGAGGTGTTACGATGAAAAAGACATGGATTCTTTGGTTACTGACGGTTTTGGCATGGGTTACTCCGTTGCTGGCGGACCGGGTTTTGGAACCCGCCGAGATCGATTCGATCCTCCAGCAGCTTACGTCTTCTTCGTCTGGTCGAACCTGGATCAGCGAGGGGGTGATCGAAGCGATCCATGAGGAATATGAGGCAGCCAAGACCCTGGACGAGGGGCATATTTTCCAGCAGATTGAGCAGGCCCGGCAGGAGTACATCGCCAAGCCGGACAAGCATGAGCTGGATGGGGATTTGCAGAAGATGAAGCTGGATGCCATTCCGTTCAATGTCCGTTATAAGCTGTCGAATGAATCCAAAATGACGACGAAAGAGGTGGTTCGGTATAACGGATCGCATTTTTACTGGCAGATCGATGTGCTGAGCCGGACGGATACAGTGAAGCCGCCTCTGGATGAATCGTTCATGTATGAATTTTTCAATCTGGACTGGAATCAGAAGCGGATTTTTTCGTGGGACGGGAATCGATATGTACAGTATTCGGAGCCGGTGGGGAACGCCATCATTGCCGAGGGATCGGCGAATACGCTTCCTACCGTGGTGAACGGCCCCCTGACGGCGGGGTATATTCCGTGGGGATACGGGAACCTGGCCTATGCAAAAATGACATCGGATGCCGCGATATCTGCGACGGAAGTCACCGCCAACGGGGTGACGGAAATCCATCTGAACCTGACGTATCCGGAAGGGTATGAGTATTCCTTTGTTCTGGATGCGGGGAAAGGATATGCGGCCAAAACCGAGATCATCGATTTGCCGGGAAGGCCGACGTGGATTTATACGTATGATGGATTTCAGGAGGTGGGGAACCGGTGGATTCCCAGGCTGATTACCCTGGACCGGTTCAGCACGAACGAGACACCTTCGCGTCTGATTCATAGTGAAGTATGGCGGATCACGAGCATTCAAAGCGGGATGCTGGCGGCGGATGCGTTTGCGGTGCCGATTGCGGCGGACGCGACGGTTCAATACCACAGCCCTCAAAGCGAAAAGCCTTTAATTTACCAGCACTCGGAGCCCAATGATGACAATAATCAGGTGGATTCGGATTCGCTGCTGAATCTTCGCCTGGAGGCGCTGCAGAGTTCCTCGGCGAAGAATTGCGCCACCCTGGCTATGAAGTATGTCGCCCCAAAGATGGGTGCTTCCGTTACGGATTCGCAGCTTGCGAGTCTGATCAATCCGGTAGATGGGAAAACCAGTCTCTTTGCCTTACAACAGTTTGCGACGGGACTGGGTCTTTACACGAAAGCGGTTACGACCGATCTGGAAACATTGAAATCCCTAGCCCGAGAGTATCAGGTCATTGTGTATCTGCCTGGCAGCGGGCATTTCGCGGCGGTGGGGAATGTGGATGGAAAATTCATTCGGCTGGTGGATCTGACGAAGAATTATTTTTATTATTCCATCCCACTGACCCAGTTCCACCTGGACTGGGAAGGAACTGCCCTGCTGCTTTCCCCGCAGCCGTTTGCAGCGCCGGCGGGAACCACGGAGATGGACGCGGCGGGACAGCAGGCGATTCTGGGGGCGGCTTGTACGACAGGACATTATTCGTGCAGCACGATGGTACAGGAAGAAAATACGGTTTTTTGTGAAGTGACTTGTATGGGATTGTATGAGTATTGGTATGAACGCTGGACCTGTGCCTGCGATACCGTCGGGAGCTGTTCCAACGGAGTGATGATTCGATATTCCACCTCTCCCTGCCTCGAAGATCCCCAAATTCAGGGTAATTGTATTATAACCGGGATCTGGACCAACTATAACATGCGAGCCTGTATGTAAGCATTTGCATTCATTGAGCTTGCGCAAAGCTCTGAAGTTTTTTTGTCTGGGGTATGCCCGCCCGGGGGGAGCGGGCATTTTTTATTATTTTCTCAGGTGGATATTTTTCGCCTGTAACTCCATTCCAGGCAAGAGGATGTGTCGGCATTTCAAGAAGCAGAATTTTCTTGCATTGGACAGGACTGTTTGTTAATATATATTTTCTTTATTTGTTGTCTTGTTCCGCGGAATGAAGATCTGTTGAGCCTGTCGAATCCAAACAGCGGGACTCGGGGTATGAGGAGATGAGAGATGAGAATACTCTGGGTATGTCTGATTGTATCGGTACTGGCGGGGGGAGTCGAAGCGGGCGTGTCTGTTCTGGTCTGTGAAAGCGATGAAATAACCCCCTTTGATTACCGCGCCATATCGCTCGAAACGGAATTAACCTTTCTGATTCAATCCGATGAAGTCGGTGCCGGATGGTTCAGCCTGGCTTTGCTGGGAGAGAATATTGTAAAAGGGGAGTTGGCCGCCCGAGGGCCGTTGGTTTTGGGAGACTGGAGCGGCTCCCATTTGCCTGCGGCCGGCAGCGGCGCGGCGGTTTATACCTGGGAAGAATCCGATGTTTTCGGATTTGATATGTACACGGATAATAATCCGGTTCCCGGAGATTGGTTTATCATTGACTATCATCCGCTGGCAGAGGGCGCCGTGGATATCCATTTCTACGATAACAATTACAGCATGGACCCTATCCAAACCATAACCATTCATCAGGTTCCGGAACCGGCTTCGCTTGTATTGGTTTGCGGCGGTTTTCTGGCTGTCTGCCGCCGCCGAAGGCTGGCGGCGTAACGGTTTGTTTGAGAACGATTTCTTCGCCGGGCCTATTGCCGACACGGTATGGTATTTTTTCTCGTTTCCGCGTAGAATGAAGGGCATGAAGCGCAGCGGATTTACCCTGATCGAACTTCTGGTGGTTCTGGCGGTGATTGCCCTTCTGGTGTCGATTCTGGTTATACCCCTCCCCAAAATCTAGACCAAAAGTAGAGGATTTTTAGGTGCATTTG
>CAZOTP010000375.1:0-3123 GCA_964582655.1 uncultured Pirellulales bacterium
GGCCGATTTATTTTTTATGATTTTCATATCACGATCCTTTCCTGTTGAATTAATATTCGGTCAGCCAGTTTTTCCGCAGAGTCAGCAGGTCCAAGGCGTTGACTTTCTGGTCGTGATTGGCATCGGCGGGCAAATAGAACGGATTCGTCCGGCCTGCCGTATTCCGGAGCCACTGGTCGCGGATGAGATTGGAATCGTCCGTATCGGCGACGCCGTCGGCGTTGAAGTCCCACGGCCTGCGGAGCGTGCGGTCGCCGGGCGCACAGCCGTTGAATTGCAGGGCGAACAAGGCGCCCGCGCCATCGACCATATACAGCGTGCCATCGGTCCCGATCACCGGATAGCTGAGATCCTCCCCGGCGTCGAAATAGGACATGGTTTCCCCGGCGGAATCGAGGATATACAGGCTTTTATCCAGTCCGGCGGCGTAGAGGAATCCGTTGCCGCCAACGGTCATGGTGAACTCTCCGGCGACGCCCAGCTTTTTAACCCAGGCAATAGCGCCGGCGGGAGTCACGGCGCGCAGGAAGCTGTCCTCCGTGCCGAAGCTGACGTATATCGTTCCATCGGGTCCCAGGACCGGTTCGGACCAGGCGCAGCGATAGTACTGGTTTTGATAGCCGGGTCCGTACAATCCGGAGGCGGGATCGGCAAGGTCGAGGGACCACGCTTCGGAGCCATCGGCGAAATTGAGGGCGTACAAATACGTATCTCCCATTGGGGCGACATAAATCGTGCCATCCGTGGCTACAATGGGGGCGAAGACGATCTTGCCATAAATCCAGCGGCCCTGGGGGTAAGCGGGATCCACAACCACATTCCTTGCAAAATCATGCTGCCAGCGGACCGCGCCGGATGCCGGATCGAGGGCATAGAGGATGGACGAAAGATTGGTGCCGGCGTACACGGAACCATCGATCCCGAGAGTAATAGGCGCCATGGCCGCTCCGCGGATTTTATCCGCAGGCCCGACCTGAAATTCCCATAAGAAACTTCCATTCTCCGCAAGAGCGATCACCTTCCCATCCGCCGTACCCAGAAAAACGGCATTCTCGGGCGAAACCGCCGGAGCGCCGATAATCATATCCCCGGCCCGGAAGTTCCATCGCAAATGACCGTCTTTGTCAATGGCATACAGCATTCCGTTCCAGCCGCCGGCGTAGATTGTGCCGTCGCGGCCCACCGTGGGGCTGGAAGCAAACTCAGACTGCGTATCATACGTCCACAGCAGATTGCCGCCGGCGTCGAGGGTGAAAATTTTCCCTTTCTGGCTGCTGACATGGAGATGCTGGTCGGCGCCAAGCACAACTCCCCCATGCAGCGGGTCCGGAGCGTCGAATCGCCATTTGAGACAACCGGTTTCCGGACCGTTGACGGAACTGATACCCGGACGTTTCATGGCTCCGCCGAGTGTGGGCCAATCGGAAACAAAGGCCGGACCCGGCGCACTAGGATGAATGGTAAACGGCCCAGCCGGGGGGCCATACTCGATCTCCCCATCCAGTTCGGCGGCGTGGACTTTCACAAAACACTGATTGGAATCCAGACCGGCGGGCAAGGTCCACAGATAGGTCCCCGTGTTGGCAACGAGCGGGGCGCCGATAGGACTCCAGGTGACGCCATTGTCGGAGCTGAAGAGGATTTCGACCATACTCGGATACCCGATACTGTCCCATCGAATCGCGTGCTGACTCTCCGCCGCCCATACATCTCCCGACTGGGGCTGCACCACTCCGAAGCGCAGATACAGCGGAATGATTTCATCCGCGCCAATATCGGTTCGTATTCCCATCAATCGAGGCTGTCCATCGATATCGAGATCCGCCGGAGCATGGAACGCGGGGTCGCCGGCGTCCAGGCACGGGGAGTTTTTCGCCAAATGATAATCGCCCGCGATTACCACCAGTTGCTGACAGGACGCTGTCAAAGGACAAATCTCCCCGGTGCTGACAAAACCGGGATAGACATCGATATTGCCGTTGACGCCGGTCAGATCGATGATCTGCGGCAGCGTCGGCTTAAATTCGGTATCCGTAAATTGTCCGGCGGTTTCCAGCGAGCAATACGAAACCCGTGAAGGATCGTTCAGCAGCAAATCCCGCACCTTCTTGATATCATACTGAAACGAATTGTAGAAACTGGAATTTGAAAAATAGGGTTTGGCAAGCCGGCAATCCACGGCGTAGCAATCGCGCAGGAGGGGTGCGGCAGGAAATTCGGCCGTACTGTAATTGACCGCGAAGGTGCAATGATCAAAGACCGGTTGGCAGGTGTCGGGCGTGAAGTTATAGACCACGGCCCCGCCGCCATAGTAGGCTTTGTTTTCGACGATGAAGCAGTTTTGAATCCGGGCATGGCTGTCGCCGATAATCGCGATTCCGCCGCCCCAGCCGCCGTCGTTGTTGATGCCCCGCATGACACAGCGTCGAACGGTAGGCGAGCTGAACTCGCAGAGGACCGCGCCGCCGCAGTGCGTCAGGGTGAGAGGCCCGTACGAGACAAACTCACAAACCGCCGTGGAGCCGCCGCCTTTTTTATTGATCAGGGTAAAGCCGTCGAGGATGCTGTCCAGATCCTCGTCATATTCGAACTCCACACAACTCCCGGTCCCATTGCCATCGATGATGGTGCTTTCGACAACCGCCCAACTGGCCGGCTCCTGGCTGCGGACGGTAACGGCTTTGCCCAGGAACTTGACATTTTCCACATAGGTACCAGGGGCGGCGATAACGATATCGCCGTCGGCGGAGACGTTGATGGCGGCCTGGATGGTTCGTTTGGGGCCATGGACCCCATCCCAAGCAGGGGCCAGTCCGTCCCAACTGTCATCCCCCCCCCCGGCGGAGACATAGAAGGCGGTTCCGGCACATCCCTCCACCGTAAGAAAAATTAACAAAAAAAGACCATACACCCAAGTTTTCAGGGATTGAAACATGGAAGTCCTCCATTCCGCACGGGCGCGCATACCGGGCCGCTCACATACCCCATTCACAGAAAGTTCGTGATTCTGGTATGAAAGAGCAATTGGTCCGGGAAGCGGCGAGTGCGATGCTAATGCCGTTTCCAGTAAATGAGTTTCGTGTTTTTAAGTCTTTGTAATATCGCATGTTACAAACGGATAAC
>CAZOTP010000376.1:0-3123 GCA_964582655.1 uncultured Pirellulales bacterium
CATGAGTGCCATTGCAGCTTCGGCCCAAGTTCACGTTCAGGTCAGCGAAAACCAAACCCATTCAGGGATATTCAATTTTCCCTCGTTCTTTCCTGCCCGCAGGCAGTATTTCCAAGACAGCTCCATGTTCCAATTGAAAGGCGGATTCACCGCCGAGATCATCCATCAGCCTGGCCCCAAGGCGGGCGAATCTGGCATTTTGCCGCAACTCCAGCATGAATTGGGGGCCGTGGTATTGGCCGCCTTTAACAAGCCCGCAGACGAGGCGGAGAAGTACGCGCCGGAATCCGTAATGGTCAAAAACATCATTGACGTGGATTGGCTGGTGGTGGTGCGTAAGAACGGCCGGCCGGTGGCCTGCGGTTCCTGTAGTTACATCACCTCCTACATTTTGTACCTTAACAGCGCCATGGTGATGCCCGAATACCAGTCCACCGGGATTGGGTTCATCTCCAACGGGCTGCTGTGGCGGATGGCGATTGCGGAGAATCACCGCCAGGGGCTGGGGGAGCCCGAACTTGTCTGCCGAACGCACAACCGCAATGTTGCGAGCGTGTTGCTGCACACCTTTGAGCACGGGCACCTGTCCACAGAGCCGCATAAAAACCTTTACGTTCAGATGGTCATGAAAAAGGTTGTGAATTACCTGCAGTGCAATTATGATGAGCGAACCGGCGTCTCCCACGGCGTATATCCCGAGGGGTTGCCGGAAGGCACGAAGACCATGAATGAACGCGTGACGCGGGGATTTTCGGGCGTGGGTCCGACGGACGCCTGTTATGTGGTCGGAAACCTGGATCACGAGTATATGGAAAGGGTATTGGGACGAAACCTGCAGACCTCGCTTGAGGAAACTTTGCTGCCTCTGGCAGCTTAACTTACAACAAGGACGATGCATGCGATATTTTTCATTACCAGCTGATTTTCAAAAAGCAACGTTGGATCGCTATGCGGAACTCAACGCAGCCAATCCGGATTCGCAGATTGCCACGACGTACGGCAATATCACGATCGGCAACTTGTTTGGGTCGGGCCGCGATGTAAAACGGCTGCCTGAAACAGATTTCACAAGACTGGCAGAATATGTCGATTACTCGCGACAAAAACAAATACCGTTCAGCTACACCTTGAACGCCTCCTTCCTTCAGAATGTTGAATTCACCAGGGAGGGCGTACACCGTATCAGGGAATTTCTGGGGCGGCTTCATGGGTTGGGGATTCGGAATCTCATCGTTGCCATTCCATCACTTATTGAAGTCATCCGTGCTCTTCCCTGGGAATTCGACATTAAAGCCTCGGTGATATGCCAGGTCACCAATCCCAACAAGGCCATGGCTTTGAAACGAATGGGTGTGGACAGCCTCGTCATCGATGAAAGCATCGTCAGGAATTTTGCTCTGCTCGCAAGCATTCGCAAGGCTTTCGGCGAACGCGTGGAGATCATTGTGAACTCCATCTGCCACCAGGATTGCCAATACCGGATGTTCCATTATAACCAGATCTCGGGTGATTCCATTTCCGAAGCCAACCCGGTCAGCACCAGTTATTACACGTCGAAATGTGTGATGCGGCTGTATGAAGATCTTTCGAATTTTCTTAAATTGTGCTGGGTGCGGCCGGAAGATTTGCAATGTTACGAGGCAATCGGAATAAATCATTTCAAGATTCAAGGCCGCCAAGCCGTGCTTCAAGGATCCCCGGTAAGGGCCGTGGAAGCCTACATGCGCGGCCATTTTGATGGCAACTTGAACGAGCTGTTGCTCCTGTTTTCGCCGTTTCCATACATCTTCTCAATCGACAACCGCAAACTGGATGGATTCGTAAAATTGCTCTTTGAGGGGAAACGGGAATGTACTCGTGATTGCGAAAAATGCCGCTACTGCCAGGAATTTGCAAAACGCATCTTCGACATGGATCGCGATCCTGGCCGGGCACAAAACGAGCTGGGTAAGATTAAGGCAAATCTTCCCCTCCGACAGTTGGTTAACGATGAAAACAAGGCGTGATATTTGCATCAATAACAGCCTGGTCCACGGCATTTGCAATTGTAACTGCGCCACCTGTGGAATCAACAAGCCGAATTATGAGGGGCCGAAACAATACCAATCCCAGGACGTAGCCAGGGCCATTGTCAGCCGGCTCGAGGAAGCGGCACGGGCGGGCTTGTTTTTACGGCAATTTGAGCACTCCGGCGACGGCGAGCCTACTCTCCATCCTGAATTCGGATGGCACATGGATTTATACGGCTCGTTCCTGAAGCGGTGGACCCATCGCCCCCCTCCTCCGGAGATCGCGATTGTATCGAATGGACTCAATTTGAGCAGTGAAAAGCTGGAGACATTAACCAGGAATCGCATCGGCCTGAAAATATCTTTTCCTACCAGCAATCCCGCCCATTATGGGGAAGTCATGCTGATGAACCCAGCGGCAGGGACGGGGGCGGTCGGTAAAATCAAACAGGTTATCCAGCAAGCCATGACGCTGGCCGCTGCCGGAAAATTGCCCAAACTGGCATTTCATATATCGCCGCCCTTTCACGATTATATTCGGAAGGACTTTCCGGAAACTATTCGATTCCTTGCCGGATTGGCAAAGAAAACGGGGTTGGAACGGTTGCAGCTGGTTTTGTTCCCCTCGCGCACGAACCGGAGCGGATCGGTGAAATCCGGGAAGACGACGATCGATTTTTACCCCGATTTTTTTAAACGATATCAGGATCAGCACCTTGATAGCGTGAAAATCAACATGGAACTCTCCTATAGGACCTTCTATCGTTCCTGGAGGGATTTTGCCGACGTTCTGTTCTCCTATCGTTACCCCTGCCTCTGGTTTGCCGCCGACCTCTTCCTTTCGCCCGAAGGGGATTCCTACTGTTGCAACGATCAGGCCGTCCGGGAAAAATTTGGGAATATTCAGAAAGAGGAATTAATTAAAATTATCGAATTGAAAGAGGAAAAACGACCGACTATAATATGTAGAACCTGCAATCAAAATCCTTCTTTGCTTTTAAAAGCAGGTTTTTTTAGCTTTTATCATTTCTGGGCTGTACTTAAGATCCGTTTCCAAACAAAAATCTAGATGGAGCTGAGATGTTTTGGAGTGGATTGCTTGTAGGGATTCTCG
>CAZOTP010000377.1:0-3113 GCA_964582655.1 uncultured Pirellulales bacterium
ACAAGCGGCGGAGGGGTTGTAACAGGAGTCCCCAGGCAGGCGCTGACGGTAGGGCCGGTGCAGACGTGGAAGGCGGAGAAGGTTTCGATCTGGCAGGCGGGAAACCATGACAATCCATTCGGGATGCGGCTGACAACGCTGATGATCGGAAGGAAGATTGTGGATAGCGCCGTGCCGATGTCGCTGCTGGCGGATCATCCGAACGTGCAGTACAATTTTTACAGGAATGGGATTGGGAGCTGTCAGGTGAAAATGCATTAAATCATGCTGCAGGAAAAATCATGAAAAACAAAGAGAGTATTTTGAAGATACTGGATCAGGGCGTTGTGTTTGCGGGCGAGGAGGGGACGGACCATTCGAGCTGCGCGTTTTCCTCCATTTGCGTTTTGGAGAGCGGACGGTGGCTCTGCGCGTTTCGGGCGGCGCCGGTGAAGGTGCAGGAGATGGGGCAGCGGCCTCTGATGACCTGGTCGGACGATCAGGGGCGAACCTGGAGCAAGCCGACGGCTCCGTTTTCGCCGCCCCCGCGTGAGGGCAAGGAAGGGCTTTTTCGCAGCGCCCATGTAACCGCCCTGGAGGATGATACAGCGCTGGCGGTTTTGCAGTGGATCGATCACAGCCAACCGGAATTGCCGATGTTCAATCCGAAGACCAAGGGGCTGCTGAATATGCAGTTGTATCTTTCGCGGACGCAGGACGGGGGAACGAGCTGGTCGGCTCCGGAGCCTGTGGATGTTTCGCCTTTTGAGGTTCCCGTTGCCATGACCGGTCCGGTGCTGCGGCTGCCAGACGGGGAGCTGGCGTGCCAGTTTGAACTGTACAAGCATTATAAGGATGAATCGGAGCTGGTTCACGCGCCGGTGCTGATGTTCTCCGGCGACGGGGGGCGAAGCTGGCCGGAATGGGGGTATCCTGCCAAAGATCCGGCCAACCGGGTGTTTTACTGGGACCAGAGGCCCGCCGTGATCGGGGCGAAGCATCTGCTGAATGTGTTCTGGACGTTCGATGACCAGGCCGGGCAGTATAGGAACATTCACGCTTCGGAATCGTTGGATCTGGGTCGGACGTGGTCGGCGCCCTGGGATACGGGCGTTCCGGGCCAGCCCGCACCGGTGGTGCGGCTCAAAAACGGCCGGCTTGTCATGGTCCATGTCAATCGCACCGCGGAACCGGCGATTGAATGGCGAATCAGCTCCGACGGGGGGCGAAGCTGGCCTGCGGACGGGGGGGGCGAGATTTATCGGCTCTCGATGTCGCAAAACAAGGAGAAAGGGACATTGCAGAAGGCCTGGACCGAAATGGAGCAGTATTCTCTCGGTCTGCCCGCGACGGCCAAGCTGCTGAACGATGAAATGTTAGTGACTTTCTACGCGGGAGCCAAGGCGGACCATACCAGCGTCCGCTGGGCGAAGCTGGGCTGATTCCAGCGGGGAAAACCTGCATCATGGACCGGGAGAAGGCATTTCCCGGTTTAGGGAACGGAACGCTGGTAAGGAAAGGAGACTGTTGTGAAAGATGTCCTGAGGCTGATTTTTACCGTCTGTCTGGCGATGGCGGCTCCTGCCCTGGGGGAGGACCCGGTTGTATTTCAGGATGCCAATCTGAAGTCGGCGGTGGAAGCGGCGCTGGGGGTTTCGAATCCCACGCCCACGGGGATGCTTTCGCTGACCTACCTGAACGCCAACAGCAAGAGCATCCATACTCTGACGGGGCTGGAATACGCATTGAATCTGACCAATCTGTATCTGGAATCCAATTTTATCTCGAATTTGACCCCTCTGACCGGCCTGACAAAAATGAGATATTTAAGTCTGAACAGCAACTCGGTCAGCAATATAGATGCCCTGGGGGGCATGATGCAGCTGGTTTCACTCAACATCCGGACCAATCACCTGACGACGCTGGCACCGCTTGCCGCCGCCTCTTCGCTTCAAACGCTGTATGCTTCGTCCAACTCCATCACGGATATTTCCGGGCTGTCGGGATTGACGGCGTTGAAGAATTTGAGCCTGGCGGACAACTCCGTCAGCGATATCCGACCACTGGCGAATATGACCCTTTTCAATCGAGTGTATCTTACCGGGAATCCTTTGAATCATTACGCCTATTGCGATGTGATCCCCCGTATCGAGATGAATAATTCCGGTTTAATCGATTTCACCTATGACGCGGATCCCAATCCGTTTACCGATGATTGTATTACCAATGAAACAGAACTGGCCGATTGAATTTTGGCATGGCTCGGGCAGGATTGCGGAGAGCCGGATAGCTGGTGCGGCGGAGCCGATTTGAATCACGATGGACAGGTGAATCTGCTGGATTTCAGCGAATTTGTATCCTACTGGCTACTGGATGATCCCGTGGAATAAGGGGACATGAGTACACAGTTATTTCGGGGCTTCCTCGTCCACTGTACGGCTCTTCCGCTCTACGTCCCGGTACAACCGGCATAGACGTTTCAGAACGAAAGGGAATGTGAAAAAATAACAACCTCTTGTTAATAAAATATTTATATTTCATCCTTTGAACGGTTTTTCGCGATGGTATAACCGGTACTGGATTTGCTCTTTCGCAGGAATATGCAATTCATTTTTGCCAAGGAGCAAACAAAATGAAAAGGCCAACGAGTGAATTCCCCTTAGCCCGGAGAATTGTTCATTCCGCAACCATCGCCGCGGCTTTCATTGTGTCTGTAACACCTTTTGGATGCAATGGTTATGGATGCAACGGGAGGCCGGATTCGATGGCGCCGAGGTATTTGGAAAGTCCCGTTGGAGGCGGGAATCCCTTTTTGGTATTTGACCATCCCTCTACTGACCGGGTAGCGGCGGGTGTGAATTCTGAATCGATTTACCGGTGGGACTGGCCTTCGGAACAGAGTTCCTCTGGTTATGTAACCGAAGGTGAAATCATGGTTTATGAAGAACGGACCTACAGCGACCAGTCGATTTCTTCGGATAATGTCCCCCGTCAGAATTATCATCGCCGGGTGTACGGGTATCGAACGGGAGCGATGTATCGCTAAGAAAATCTGTAAATCATTACAAATAATAGACTAACGATCAATTCTAGGAGGTTTTTCGTCTGTGATTCATCGCGGTGTATTCGTGGGG
>CAZOTP010000378.1:0-3109 GCA_964582655.1 uncultured Pirellulales bacterium
TGTTCACGATCGGGCTGCTGGCGTATTCGTTCGTGGGGGCCGGACTGTTCCTTTCGATGTTTCTGCCCTTTCCGCCCTGGGCGTGTTCTCTGATTCTGCTGGTCGTGACGATTATCTACACGATGGAGGCGGGGTTTTACGGTGTGGTGGCGGCGGATGTCTTTCAAATGGGGATCGTGATCGTGGCGGCGATCAGCGTCGGAGTACAGGCGCTGTTTGCCAGTCAATCGGGGACGCCCATTGGGGAATTGGCCGTGAAGATTACGGGGAACGAAGGGTGGATGGGGGCGCTGCCTTCGCTGAAGACCCCACTTCCGGCGGGATATGAAAATTACTCCGCGCTGACAATGATCATGCTGTTTTATCTGGGCAAGTCGATGAGGCAGGGAATGGGCCAGCAGGGGGATCCGAAATTTTTCGGGGCCCGGAGTGACCGGGAATGCGGACTTCAGGCGTTTTTATGCGGGTGCCTGTTGTCGGTGCGGTGGTTTATGATGATGGGACTGGTGGTGCTGGGGCTGTATCTGGTGGAGAAGCTGGCGGTGGAGCCGGCGGCGTTTTCACAGGCGGCGGAGAGGATCAAGGCCGACTACCCGGAGGTGCAGCAGCACCAGTGGGCGAATCTGATCAGCGAGATTACAAACCATCCGGATCGATTCGGGGAACCCCTGTTGACAACCCTGAAATCGCTGCTGGGCGAGAACTGGACGGGAAAACTGATGCTGCTGAGTTTTCAGGGAACGCTGGATCCGGCGCGGGTGCTTCCGGCGGTGGTCGTGATGAGTTTGCCTCCCTGGCTGCGGTGGCTGATGCTGATTGCGCTACTGGCGGCGGCGATGTCCACGTTCAACGCGTTTATCAACATGACAACGGGGTATTTTACGAACGATATTTACAAGGCGTTTTTCCGGCCCGCCGCGGCGAATAAAGAGCTGATCTATGTCAGTTATGCATTCGGCATCGCTCTGGTGTCCGTCAGTTTTTGCATTGCCGCCACGTCGAAAAACATCAATGACATCTGGGGCTGGCTGATGATGGCGATGTCGGTGGGGATCGTCTTTCCGCTGATTCTGCGGCTGTACTGGTGGCGGTTCAACGGAATGGGATTTGCGGTGGGAACCCTGCTGGGCACGGCCGCGGCGGTGATTCAGCGGATTGGCTGGCCGGATCTTTCCGAGCCGTATCAGTTCCTGATTATCGCTCCGATCGGCCTGATCGGCAGCTTGGTGGGAACCTACTCCGCGGCGCCTACGGAGCGGGCGGTGCTGGAGGAATTTTATCGGCGGACGAGGCCCTTTGGAATCTGGAAGCCTTTGGAATCTCTCTTGACGCCCCAGGAACGTGTACAGACGCGGCGGGAGCACCGGTATGATGTAATCGCTCTGCCTTTTACCTGTCTCTGGCAGATTACGATACTGCTGGCTCCACTGCTGCTGGTCATCGGATCATGGAAGGCGCTGGGGATCACGCTGGCGATTCTGGGAGCGTCGCTGATCGGAATGTACCTGTTTTGGTACCGCAAGCTGCCTCCGAAGTGAGTTTTCTATCGTATGGAACCGAAAATGTATAGTAGAACGTATCGGCTGAGAATCTCCGTTGCGGAAGGCATCCGTCTGATGAAAAAATGCGTATCCAGGAATAAAGGCGGCAAATGATGCAGCAGAAAAACCCTGCGGCGCGTATTCCGGCCATCGATGTACATGCTCACTTTGGCGATTATTTTCGCGAGCATCTGCCACCGCGGGTCAATGCATTCCTGTCCGGCGATCTGTCCCGTGTGAGGCGGCATGCCGAACGGGCGGGGATTGGTCTGACGATGGTGTCTCCCATCGAAGGACTGCTTCCCCGCGGTCGGGCTGATGCCGCCGCCGCCAACAAACAGGCCGAAGGGTTGATCGGTTTATCGGATCATTTCCGGCAATGGGTAATTCTCGATCCCCGCTCTGAAAAAACCTTCGAGCAGGCGGAACGCATGCTTGCAAGTCCCCGCTGCGTGGGGATTAAAATCCATCCGGAAGAGCATGAATATCCCATTCGGGAATACGGAGAACAGATTTTTTCGTTTGCGTCCGAACACAACGCTATGGTTCTCACCCACAGCGGGGAGGCGAACAGTTGGCCGGAAGATTTTGTACCGTTTGCCGATGCCTATCCGAATGTAAAACTGATTTTTGCGCATCTGGGCTGCGGCGCCGACAACGATCCATCCCATCAGGTTCGCGCGATTCAAAAAGGGCGGCAAAACAATATTTTCGTCGATACCTCCAGCGCCCAGAGTCTGCTGCCCGGCCTGATCGAATGGGCTGTCAGCGAGATTGGCGATGGCAAGCTGCTGTTCGGAACGGATTCGCCTCTTCATTTTGCCCCGATGATGCGCGCCCGGATCGATATGGCGGAAATTACAGACGCTCAGAAAATGAACATTTTGTATCAGAATGCCAGGACCTTATTTCATTTACCCTGAAGGAGCATGTATGACTCGTTTGACAAGCGAAACCTTGCGCGGGATATGGGCCGGACTACCGATGAGCTGGGATTCCAGGAACCGGATCGATGTACAAAGTTATACCCAAAATATTCAGCGGATGATCGACGCTCGCGTGCACGGGATCTATACGACCGGCAGCACGGGGGAATTTTATGCCTTTGACTACGAGGAATTTTGCGAAATGGTCGATATTCAGGCGGATCTGTGCGGGGGGGCCGGAATGCCCTTGCAGATCGGCTGCTGTTCGGATGCGACGGCCAAGACCATCCGCCTGATGGAATATGCCGCCGGTAAAAAGGCGGTGGGCGGGGTGCAGGTAACAATACCCTACTGGATGGAACTGACCGACCGGGAAGTCCTCCAGTTTTTCCGGGATATTCACCAGGCATGCCCGGACCTGCCGCTGATGTATTACAATGTCAGCCGTGCCAAGCGTTTTTTCTCGGGCGACGATTATCTTCGCATTCTGGAGGCGGCTCCGAATCTGATCGGCGTCAAATATACCGCGGCCGGGTCCAATTACGCCGCCTTACAGGATACGATTGCCAGAACGCCCCATCTTTCCTATTTTGTCGGCGAAAATCTTTTGGCCTCCGGCATGCTGATCGGAGCGCGGGGGTG
>CAZOTP010000379.1:0-3086 GCA_964582655.1 uncultured Pirellulales bacterium
TTTTCCTTCGATTCTATCATCGTCATCTGGAGGGAGAATTCAACAGCCTGCGAAAAATTTAGTAACTTCATATATTGCAACAGGATATAGATATTATACGGAATTGTCATTCTGCACGTTCCAATTTAATTTCGGTCTGGCGGGGGGGTATTTCTTTTGCAGTGCCCAGGCGGCAGTGATAAAATTCCCGCAGGAAAGCAGGCAAAGCAAATACAACACTGATGGCTGGAAAGATTATTATAAATACTGAATTTTGCAAGGGTTGCGGGTTATGCGTGGAAGCGTGCCCCCATCAGTGCATCCGCATCTCCTGCATCGCGAATTCGATGGGGTATTTCCCGGCTGAATTTGATGAAACCCGCTGCACCGGCTGCGCCCAGTGCGCGCTGATGTGTCCGGATGTCGCGATTGAAGTGTTTCGTCAGAGCGATGAACAATTGGGTATGGCAAAGCCTTCTAAATCGACTGTAAAAGATGTCAAATAAAAGACTTATGGCAGGCAATGAGGCTCTGGCCGAAGCGGCGATACAAGCCGGGCTGGATGCCTATTTTGGGTATCCGATCACTCCGCAGAATGAGGTTCCGGAATACATGGCCCGGCGGATGCCGGAGGCGGGCAAGGTTTTTATACAGGCGGAAAGCGAGCTGGCGGCGATTAATATGGTTTTCGGGGCATCGGCGACAGGGGCGCGGGCGATGCCCAGCTCCTCCAGTCCGGGCATCAGCCTGATGCAGGAAGGGATCAGCTATATCGCGGCGTGCGAGTTGCCTGCGGTGATTGTGAATATCATGCGGGGGGGGCCCGGGCTGGGAAGCATTACGCCTTCGCAGTCGGATTATTTTCAGGCGACGCGAGGCGGGGGCCACGGGGATTATCACTGCATTGTGCTGGGGCCGGCAACGATTCAGGAACTGGTGGATGAAGTGCAGCTTTCGTTCGACCTGGCGGATCAGTACCGGATACCGGTAATCATTCTGGGTGATGGTCTGCTGGGACAGATGATGGAGCCGGTGGAAATCACAGCGAAGTCCAGGCGGACGAATCTGCCGGAGAAGACCTGGGCGCTGACGGGAGCCGAGGGGCGGGCGAGCCGGATTGTGCGGTCGCTGATGCTGGAAGACGGGGCGCTGGAAAGGCACAATCTGCATTTGCAGGCAAAATACGCAACGATTCAAAGAACGGAAGTGCAGGCGGAGACGACGCTGACGGAGGACGCGGAGATTATTCTGGCGGCGTACGGAACAACGTCTCGCATCGTGAGGTCCGCGATGCAGCAGGCGCGGAAGAAGGGGATTCGGGCGGGGATGATCCGGCCCATTACGCTTTGGCCCTTCCCGTCGGAGGTATTTTATTCGCACGCGAAGGCGGGGCGGACGTTTCTGGCGGTGGAAATGAGCCTGGGGCAGATGGTGGAGGATGTGCGGCTGGCGGTGAACGGGCGATGTCCGGTGGAGTTTTACGGCCGGTCGGGCGGAGCGATTCCCGCTGTGGAAGATGTGCTGAAGGCGATTGAAGCCCTCGCCGGAAATAGGGGGCAGTCATGAGCGCGATGAACGCGGTATTCCGGCGGACGGCGCTGCTGAAGGATTGCAAGACGCACTACTGCGCCGGGTGCGGGCACGGAATCGCGCACCGGCTGGTCGCCGAGGCGATTGACGAGCTGGGGATTCGCGGGCGAACGAAGGGGATCGCGCCGGTGGGCTGCGCGGTGCTGGCGTACCGGTATCTGGATGTGGACATGGTGGAGGTGGCTCACGGGCGGGCGCCGGCGGTGGCCACGGGGATGAAGCGGGTGCATCCGGACTCCATTGTGTTTTCGTACCAGGGCGACGGGGATCTGGCCTCGATCGGGGCGGGGGAGATTCTGCACGCAGCGCACCGGGGCGAACGAATCACGGTGATTTTCGTGAACAACGCGGTCTATGGGATGACGCACGGGCACTTGGCGCCGACCACGCTGCTGGGGCAAACCACATCCACAACACCCAAGGGGAGGCAGGCGCTGCAGGAAGGCTATCCGCTGCAGGTGGCGGAGATCCTGGCGATGCTGCCGGGCGTGGCATATGCGGAGCGATGTGCGCTGAATACGCCCGCGAACGTGCGGAAGGCGAAGCGGGCGGTGCACCGGGCATTCGCGCTGCAGGTGAAGGGGATTCCGGGGCTGACGTTCGTGGAGCTGCTTTCGCCCTGCCCGACGTACTGGCGGAAGAAGCCGGTCGAGGCGATGGAGTGGCTGGGCCGGGAGATGACGCAGTATTTTCCGCTGGGGGTTTTGAAGGATACGGGGGAATCATTTGCAAGCCAGGCGGCAGGAAGTCCAATTCGATGAGCATCCCAGCGATCTATGAAGAAGTGATTATGGCGGGGTTTGGCGGGCAGGGGATCATGATGATCGGCAAGCTGCTGGCGACGACGGCGATGAAGGGGGAGCGGTTCGTGACGTATATCCCGTCGTACGGGCCGGAGGTTCGCGGCGGGACGGCGAACTGTTCGGTGGTGATTTCGAGCGAGTCAATCGCGTGCCCGATCGTGAATTATCCGGATTCGCTGATCGTGATGAATCAGCCTTCGCTGGAACGGTTTCTGCCGCTGCTGAAGCCGGGGGGGCTCTTGGTGATGAACCGCTCACTGATTTCCGGGTCGGCTTCGAGGACGGATATCGAGGCGGTTTCGGTGCCTGCCGACGCGATCGCCCAGGAGATCACGCAGCCTCGCAGCGCGAACATGGTGATGCTGGGGGCGTATCTGCGGAAGCGGGGGATTTTGTCGGCGGAGCAGGCGGCGGGGTGCCTGCCGGAGCTTTTCTCGAAACGCCACGCGGAGAGCATTGCGGCGAATCAGGAGGCGCTGTACCGCGGGGCGGAATTCGCGGGGAAATAGCTCTCGAAATTGAACCGCCAAGTCACGAAAACACCAGGATTTCACCAGGAAGATTCATCGCCATTTCATGACGAAGCACAAAGAATTCATTTTCCCCTTTGCCACGAATCTCTTCGATGTTCACGAATAGAAAGGGATATTTTTTCTGACCGGATCAAGAGGGGGGGCAGGAACCCTATCCGAACGCCTTGCGAAACCGAAAATG
>CAZOTP010000380.1:0-3077 GCA_964582655.1 uncultured Pirellulales bacterium
GGCGGCTGTGGCGGGATGCGCATCGTAAATGTCGGTCCCTCGCCCGGCGTACTGGAAACACGGATGTTTCCGTTGTGCTCTTCGATGATTTTTTTGACCACCGACAGGCCCAGTCCGGTCCCCCCCTGCCCCTTTGTGGAATGAAACGCCTGGAACAGCGTTTCCAAATGATTTTTGGGAATCCCTATTCCATTGTCCCGCACTTCCACAATCGACTGATGAGAGGTCGAATCATAATCGGTTTTCACCGTAATAACGCCCTTGTCGGGTTCGACCGCATCTAGGGCATTGAGGACCAGATTGAGAATCACCTGTTGAATGCCGTCCGTATCGATGTAAATTGGCGGCAGATTTTCATTAAAATCGGAAATCAGCGCCACGTGCTTTTCCTCGGCATGTCCGTTGAGCATCTCCATGACTTCCGTCAGGACGAAATTCAACTGCGTTAACACCAGATTCGGCTGGCGAACCTTGCTGAACGCCAGCATATTCAGAACCAGATTCTGCACCTTGCCCAGATTCCGCTCCAGAATCTTCCATCCTTTTTTCGCCAGATCCACATTGGATTTATTCAGACCGATTTCCACCATGTCGGCGGCGCTTTGCAGGCTCTGCAAAATATTTTTGATGCTGTGCGACAGATACGCCACCGTCTCCCCCGCCGCGGCGAGACGCTCCGCCTGCACCCCCGCCTGATACAGCCGCGCATGCTCCAGCGCCAGACCCGTCTGAAATCCAACCGCCGTCAGAAGCCGAAGCTGCTCCGCCGCATAGGTGTGCGTTGACATGGTCGTATCGATATAGATCACTCCCATGTTTTTGTCATGGACATTAATTGGGACGCACAGCGCGGAATGAATGGTGTAGGCGTGAACGCTTTTCTCTTTCATAAATCTCGGATCGCGCATCGCATTGGTGCAGATCACCCCTTCCCGATGCTCAATCGCATGGTTCACAATCGTATGGCTTACCGTAATTTTCCCCTTGTGCTCCGGTCCCCGATAGCGAACGACTGTCGGTGTCAAATCCGCGGATTCCCCCTCCCGCAGCAGAATGAATCCCCGATCCGTCGGGAAATTATCAAAAATCATGTCCATCACTTTTTCCAGGAGCTGCTGCCGGTCAAAAATGGAGCTGATGGCATTCGATAATTCATACAAAAAACGAAGGCTTCCCACCGCATTGGAGGTCTCCGGCGCCGCGATAATGACCGAATCGTCCATCGAGGGGGTCGTCGCCATAATCGCCGATTCCACCAGATTGCCGTTTTCATCGATATTCAAGCTGTCGCCCGGCTCTCCGGAAATGCTGGTGCTTCGCACACCCCCGAATACGATCAGCGTCGTTCCGCAGCGAATCTGATCCCCCTGTTTCAGTTCCAGCGAGGTTGATACTTTCACGCCGTTGACATATGTCCCGTTCGCGGAATTCAAATCCCTGATGGACCAGATTCCGTTCAGATCGAATAATTCCGCATGCTTTCGTGAAATCGTATTATCCGCCAGGGGCAGATCGGGGCTGTTCCGCCCGATCAGCGTTGGCGAATGATTGACTTCAAACGTATGCCCCTTATCGGGACCCTGTAATATGTGCAATGTCGGCATGGTGTTTTACTGCCCAGGGATTGCTACGGGCCGCAGAATTATTACCCATGAAACGGATGCGAATAAAACATTATTATAGCAAAAATGAAAAAAATGTCAACAATTTATAACTCGTTTAAAAGAAAGGGTTTGTGTTCTTTTCTGTTCTAATGTCCGTCGCCGGACCATGCCCCGGATAGACCCTGATGTGGTCCGGTAAAGAAAATAAATTGTCTCGAATCTCCATCTGCAACTGACGCTGGTTTCCCCCCGGGAAATCCGTTCTTCCCACCGAACCGGCAAAAAGGCTGTCTCCGGTGAATACAACCCCCTCCTGAGCCTCATAAAAACTGATTCCGCCCGGTGTATGTCCCGCAGTGGGAATCACCTTCAATCGAATTTCCTGAAGCTCAATGAGATCTCCGGCCCGCAGAAGAACATCCGGCTGTTCCAGTTCCACTGGCTGTCCGGCCATCAGCGACAAGTTTTTTACATTGTCGGTCAGCATCCCACTGTCCGCTTCACCGATACACACCGGTACGTGCGGAAAGGCACGCCGAAGCAGCGATATGCCCGCGATATGATCGCAGTGACCGTGGGTCAGCAGAATTTTAACCGGGGTAAGCTTTTGCTCCTCCAGAAAGTCCAGCAGGTCTTCCGACGAATACCCCGGATCAATGATCAAACAATGCGAACCTTTCTCTTCCGGACGCAGTACATAACAATTCGTCTGGAAATCGCCAAAAACAAATGGATCGATCTTCATGAAAGGCTCCTCTTCTTCCCTTGTCCGGGAATCGGAAGTCCGACTTCCCGTAAAACAATTTGCATATCGTTCCACACCCGCCGGCGATTCTCTTCGCTGTAATTTCGCAGCAGATAGGCCGGATGGTACGTGGCCACAAGCTTGATTGGCGGAGCCAGCGGAGTCGCCTGATAACTCAATATCCGTCCCCGCAAATCCCCGATCGCGGCCTGGCTTCCCAGAAGCGTTCTTGCCGCGTGCGCCCCCAGCGCCACAATAATCTCGGGCTGGATCACATCCAACTGCTCATACAAAAATTCGATGCAGGCGGCGATCTCCGTCGCCTGGGGATCCCGATTTCCCGGAGGTCGGCTTTTCAATATATTGCAGATAAACACATCGTCCCGCTGCAAGCCCATCGCTTTAATGATTTTGGTTAAGAGCTGCCCGGCCCGGCCCACAAATGGCCTTCCTGAGAGGTCTTCCGACTCCCCCGGCGCCTCTCCCACAAATACAATTTTGGCATCCGGATTTCCCTCCCCCGGCACAGGATGCGTCCGAGACGCATGGAGAGGGCATTTGTCGCATGCGGCCACCCGCCTTGCGATCGCATCGAGTTTCTTCTGTTTTTCCGCTCGGCTTGTTCTTTTTTCAGACATTTTTGCCTTTGTCGGCTCCTGCTGAATAGCAGATTTTTTCTCCGTCGCAGGGATGTCGGGTGCGCATACCGATCGATTCGCCTGTCCTGC
>CAZOTP010000381.1:0-3068 GCA_964582655.1 uncultured Pirellulales bacterium
AGAGTTATCGGCTATCCGCCTGAAAACCTTGAGCTTTTGTAGCGTTGTAGTATTATGCCAAGCCATAAAAACAGTCCCTTAATCAAAATTTTGACCATCGTGGGGCCCGGATTGTTTCTCATCGGGTATAACATCGGGACCGGCTCGGTTACCACAATGGCAACGGCAGGCTCCAAATGGGGGATGTCGCTGTCCTGGACGGTGGTGCTGTCATGTGTGTTCATGTATATCGGAGTCTGGGCGTTCGGAAGATATACCCTGGTGACAGGGGACACGATTCTGCTGGCGATACGCAGGAATTTCAAATGGGGCAAACCGATCAGCCTGTTCATCATGTCCGCTCTGATCCTGGCGGAATTTTCAGGGGTGATGGGATTGTCGGCGATTATCGTGGACCTGACACGGGAATGGATTCAATACGCCACGGGATATGAGAATAAATGGATCAAACTGGGGATCACTTTCATTCTTTCCGGAATTACGTTCGCGATGCTATGGCGGGGCAGTTACAACTATCTGGAGAAGTTTCTGGCCATTCTGGTGGGAATTATGGGAGTGTGTTTCGTGATTACGGCGGTTTCCATCGTCCCTTCCTGGAAGGAGATTGTCCGCGGGCTGATTCCTTCCGTGCCGCGGGAATCGGGCGCATCGCTGATTGTTGCCGGAATGGCGGGAACCACGTTCAGCTCCGCGGTATTATACTGCCGGAGCATCATCCTGAAAAACAAGGGCTGGGATCTTGCCAAATCCCGTCAGGCGAATTTTGACGCGGCGTTTTCAGCGGTCTTCATGTTCCTCTTAAGCATCGCCGTGATGATCTGTGCGGCAGGTACCTTGTATGTGAAGAATCAGCCGGTGGAGAATGCCGTTGATATGGTGCGGACGCTGGAGCCTTTGGCGGGGCAATTCGCCATAACCCTCTTTGTAATCGGAATTCTGGGAGCGGGGATTTCCAGCCTGATTCCCACGATTTTAATCGCTCCGTGGCTGATCTCGGATTATTCGAATGCCAAGATCAATCCGCGATCGAAGTCCAGCCGGATTTTCGTGATTCTGGGCGCCGTGCTCTCTCTGGCAGGTCCATACATCGCCAATCCGGTGTTTCTGATGATTCTCACGATGGCCTTTTTGGCGATCATCGTTCCGCTGTCCACGATTTCCATTACGGTCCTTCTGAACCAGAAGCAGATGGGAACGGAGAAGAACAATGGGGTAAAGAATCTGTGGTGTGCGGCAATGATATTATTCTCGGTCATTATGGCGTATTACGGCGTTGTGGGTGTGCGAGAGCAGCTTTAAAGCGTTGCATGGAAAGCAATATTTTGGAGATCGTAAGCGATGCGGACAAATCATAACGGATTTTTTGCGGGATTTTTCATGGTGATGTTTTGGGGAATTCCATACTTTGCCGCCGCGGCGGAAAAACCGCCGGAAGGAGTACTCCATGTCGGGACGGACAAGCAGCTTCTATGGGATGAGCTGTTCCTGGCGAAGCGCGAAGGGGTACAACTCCAGATAAATCGGCCCTACCAGGACCACCAGCCGGTTTTGAAGTCTGACCGGCCATGGGAAAAAATGATCTGCCTGTACAACACAGTTCTGTTTGACAACGGCAAATTCCGAATGTGGTACGATGTGGTCGATATGGAAGGAGATCCGATCTATGGCCGGTACCGGTTTCTCTGCTATGCGGAATCCGATGATGGGATTCACTGGACCAAGCCCGATCTGGGCCTGATCGAGCTGTATGGCAGCAAACACAACAATATTGTGGCGCCGCCGAATCCGGAGAACGCCATGATGCAGGGAGGCACCATCTTTCGGGATGATCGCGCGCCGGCGGAGTATCGTTATAAAATGTGGACACCATACCGGCCGGGCAGTACGGATGCGGACAAAAAAGTGGAAACGAAGGGGACCTATGCCATGGTGTCCGCCGACGGCATTCACTGGAGCGTCCTGCATAAAGTCAAGAAGTCCGGATTCGCCAATGATAGCCAAAACATCGTGTTCTGGGATGAGGACCTTCAAAAATATGTGGCGTTTGTGCGGAAGAAAGAAGTGCCCAAAGAAGGCCCCCGGGGCCGGACCTGCTGGGTGGGTTTGACATACTCCGAGGATTTTGTGAACTGGACGAAGTCCCAGGATATTTTTTACGCCGATGAATCCATCCCGGTGCCTGGAGGCCAGCCGGACCATACGCCGGTGGTGGACCTTTATACGCCGGGGGGGATGAAATATCCCGGCGTGCCGAACGCGTATATGCTGCTGTGTACGCCTTTTTATCACTGGGGAAAGGATGGCGGCTTTCCCGCGACAATCGATGTAACGCTGGCGACCAGCAGGGACCGCGAGCACTGGCATCAGCCGGAAGACCCTGAAGCATTCTTGCGGCTTGGGCCCGACGGATCAATGGACAGTGGGATGATCTTCGCAAATCCCTGGCCGATTGTCGTGAAGGATGAAATCTGGATCTATTATGGAGGCGTCAATCGCGATCATTCCCGCCCGGGAGATCCGTCGAAGGATCAGGGCGGTATATTTGTGGCAAAACTTCGCCGCGATGGATTTGTCTCCTTGGATGCGGGTAAAAAGGGGGGAGAGTTCACCACGCCCCCCCTGATATTTGCAGGGAAACGGCTGGAGCTGAATCTGGACGGCAGCGCCGGGGGGTGGCTCCAGGTCGAAATTCAGGATCCCGCCGGAAATCCAATCGAAGGATTTACACTGTCCAAGGCCGATACCCTTCGCGGGAACAATCTGGCGAAGGCCGTAACCTGGGGCGGCGCTTCGGATGTATCGAGCCTGGCCGGCAAGGAAGTGAAACTTCGCTTTGTCATGCGTAGCATGAAGCTCTACGCGTTTCAGTTTGTAAAGTGAAACATAAATAAGGTGAAAACATGAAAAGAACGCTGGCAATCTTTTTTTTCCTGATTTTTAGCATGACAGCGAAAATGACAGAAGGGGCGGAAGAAGCGGGGAAAGAGTATGAGAAAACGGGAAAGTATGTATCCCCGTGGGGGACAAAGTACTATGCGCAGGGGGGTGTGGTGGTCGATGGAATTGCC
>CAZOTP010000382.1:0-3054 GCA_964582655.1 uncultured Pirellulales bacterium
CATCACGGCGGCCCTCTGGATGAAAAACGAACAAAAATAAGCTTCTCTTTTCGGGATAATTGGCAATAATACAAAGAACCACAGGAGGTGTTTTATGCAATACAACACCTATTGTTTATGTTTCTTTATAGGATTAATTCTTCCGTTTACGGAATGTCCGGTTGCTTCCGCGCAATCGGATTCCTCTACCCTGCCCGTGGACATCGAATCCCTCCGCTACGCGCATCGAAAAACGCTCGTTGATCGCGCCCGCCGGCCCAATCCCGTCGAAACCCCCGACTGGGTCAAACAAATCCCCGGCAGAATCGCAGACATACTCATCGAAAAACATCTCTGCAAAGACGGCCCCGTCTGGGGACTGGCCAAACGCGATCCCAAAAGCCCACTCCCCTATGATGAAGCCCAGTCCTGGTATGTAGTCCAGTTTGCAGAAGCCTATAACCTCTGGGACAAACTCCCTCCCCTGAATGACGAAAAAAAACAGCAAGCCCTGGCCTTCTGGCAAAGCTGGCAGGACCCCGCCACCGGAAACTTCGTCGATCCCCGTGATCCCAAACGCTCCGTGAATGAAAAATTCGTGGTTTCACTCATCCTCTGGCTGGGCGGAAAACCCCTCTACCCGCAGCCCGCCGCCACCCAGTCCCTCGCCGCCGATGAAAAGGGCGTCGTCGATACCCGCATCTTTCTCGAACGCACAAAAAACGATCCCGACTGGGACAAAGGCGGATGGGGCGTCGGCTCCCACACCGGCCGCATGGCCAAGGAACTCTGGTTTAAAATCAACGAAGGCCACACCGCCCTCATCCCCGATTTGGAACTCGGCATCGAACAAATCCTCACCCATCAGGATCCCGCCTCCGGTCTCTGGGGCCCTTCCGATGCCCGCCTGACGCACCGCATCGGCGGAACCCTCAAGGTCGTCAGCCGGCTCTATCAGGGCATGGGAATCATCGTGCCTCATTCCAGAGAACTCGCCGACTCCCTGATTCGCTACTCCAAAGATGGCACATGGAACTCCATCGAAAACTTCTGTGTCCCCGTCAATGTCACCAAGATGGTTGTCTATTGCCTGGAAACCTCCGATTACCGCCGCGAGGAGCTTTGGGGCGTTCTCGAATCCAACCTCCAGGGCATCCGCCAAAACTGGTTCTCCAAAGAAGGCCTGCCCCTCGCCGACTATCGCGATGAATCCAGCGTCGGAATCGAAATGACCATTATGAACGCCCTGGGAATCATAGGCGGATACCTCAACTGGAAAGACAGCCCTATGCCCAACGAAGAACTCGAGGGAATCCATAACCCCAGAGGCTTCGGCTATCGCTACATCGTGCGAATCGATGACGCCGGAAAACCCCGCGTCCTCGACATCACCCAATCCCATACCCCCTATCGAAAATAACAAATAGCAAGTTTGAATTCAAAGAATCATAAAGAATAATCCGACAGTCCGAACAAAATACTCCCTTAACCGCCACTCCTCCTCAATCGCCGAATGCCTTCCGCTGCTAAAAACTCCCCTAAATTGTGATCTCAAAATACGAAACCGTCCGCCCGGCGATGTTCGAAGGCTCCTCCCGCACATACCGCGCCCCGATCTTTTCGTAAAATCCGTGCGAATGCGGATCCGCCAGCACCTTCAGCTCTTCCACTCCCTTTCCTCGGCACACCCCACGGCATGTTCCATCAGCCGCCTGCCGATCCCTCTTCCAATGTACGCTGGATCAATAAAAATATGTTCCAGCCAATGCCCCGCCGCAACGAATAATTCTCCCGCCCAAAATCCCTCTTGCACGTGTACGATTGAATAATATCCCGCCGTCACCGAATCCGCATCCGCCGCAAACACTTAATTTCGATCTATATACTCCGTGATCGTCAATTCCTTTCGCCAGATTTCAAAATACGCCTCCGGATATCCCCAGTATCGCTTCGCCGCAAATGAAATCTCCGTTAATCGCCCCGAATCCCTCCCCTCCGCCCGACGTATCACAAAGTCTTTCATCATTCGAGTATCTCTTTTACTCGTATGCAGTTTTTTCAAGACTTTTATACCTCAGTGAAAGGATAGAATAAAAATCCTTCACTTTATTTTCTGGTATAGCTGAAGACAAATAAAACGGATCCTTGTAGAATGCGTCGTACCATTCGAGAAGAATTTTGCCATTCGAATAAGCATGCAGATGGATGGCGGCTTGATGTACTGCGATTCTTTCGGCCAGATCTGCAATCTGATTCAGATTCTCCGTCGTAGCCGGCAGATGAAAGGTATGGGGCTTGGGCCAAATCGTCCCCATCGCCACATGCGATTGTTCGGGGATGCAGTGTGAATCCAGAAATGCTTTGATCTGTTTGGGTGGGTTTCCGTCTTCGAGATAAAGAATTGAATCAGGAGGCAAAATGGTAGGTAAAGCCCGTAGAAATGACGGAAAATCGGACGCGGGAGATAACTCCCAAGCAGCCTGTTCGCCAAGGAAAATCCCTTTCATCTGTTCTCGTGGCGTCGCGCCGAACAGCTTTGCTAATAATCTCATTGAGCACCTCAAATCAAACAATAATCAGAGCATTCCGCCAACTATACTATCCTTTTACTCCCCCAAAAACCGCATCGCACCCGCACCGCCAGAAATATTTCATTTGATCTGTCTGTATGATATTTTGTTGGTGTCAACCAATGCAATTTTTCTTTGTGAAACCTTTGTGCCTTTGAGACTTCGTGGCGAAAATGAAATGCACTCGAATCAAATCCGACTACTGGCCCCAGCGGCAGTCCAGGACCATCACCTGCGTCAGGGAGGCGAGATCCGCAACGGGAATGGCGGTGATCTTCCACATCAGGGGATTGGCGTCATCGGGCTGGCACTGCCACACCACCCCGACAATCATATCCACCGGCAGATACTCCGGATTCCCGCACGCCATCACCAGATCCCCCGGCTGAACCGGATGCCCTTCCACCGACACCATGCTCACCTGCATCTTGCCCATCCCCACGCCCCGCAGGATGCCTTCCGCCCGCCAGTCCTCCTTGCGGCTCCAGTGCCCCACGATCGACAC
>CAZOTP010000383.1:0-3038 GCA_964582655.1 uncultured Pirellulales bacterium
TATCCCAGAACGCGCCGCAGCCCGCCGCACCCCCCGGCGACGCCGCCGCCGCGGGTGCCGGGGGAGCGTGTTTTTTCGGTGCTGGCGCGAATTGAGGAGTTAAAGGGGTATAAGACGTTACGGGAGATCCGTATGGAATTAGAATCCGAGCGGCAGCCAGGACGAGTCGCCGCATCGGGCTGAAAGAAGTTTTAAATAGCCGAACCATCAGATTGCAGTATGACCCACAGCCCTCTGATCGGTATCGAGAGTAAGACGAAGCTGGATTCATGGAAGAAACGCCGAGATCAAGGATGACCCTCCGACAGGCTCTGGCCGGGCAATGGCAAATCCCGTTATTTGCCATTGCCCTGGCATGCTTTGGGGGATTGCTCTGGCATCTTCGTCCGCGCATCGAGAAGCCGACGTTCGAGCAGCGTCTTGAAAGGCTGGAGAAGCTGGCGGGGGAGAAGCGATACACGGAATTTTTTACGGAAGCGGAAGTTCTCCGTCAGGCGTGCGAAGAGGAGAGGGAGCTGGGTCAGGTGCACGGGCTGGTGGGTCAGGTTCGCGCGCGGATGCTTCGGGAGAACCGGAAGCTCTCTGTCTCAGCGGGACGGGAGAAGCGTTCGCGGGGAGAGTATGAGTCGGTTATCCGGGATTATACGGAGGCGTTTCGGCGGGGATGGAAAGATCCTCAGAAGGCGGAGAGCGCGGAGGCGCTGGTCGATCTGGGGCTTTGCTACTGGAATACGAACGAGGCGGACAAGGCCATCCAGTGTTATGAAAAGGCGCTGTCGCTGCGCGAGGGATTTGACCCGACAATGCACCAGGAACTGGTGGAGATGTACGAAATCCGCCAGCCGAAGGGGTACGAAGAGAAGAGCATGGGGCATATCGAGAGCCTGCTGAACCGTCCGGAGTCGGATGCGGAGCATCGGGGGTGGGCGTTTGTGCGAAAGGCGAAGGTTTTGCTGGAGCAGGGGAAGGAGGAGGCGGTTTTCGCGATGCTGGAAGAGGGAGCCGGGACATACCGGGAGGGGCGCTATGGGGAAGAACTGGATTTTCTGCGGGCGCGTGCCCTTCGCGCCTCGGGGAAAAGCGATGAGGCGGAATTGATTCTTCGGGATTTGCTCCAGCGAACGAAGGATCGCGGGGATTTGTATGCGCAGACGGGACTGGAGCTGGGATGGATCAATCTGGAGCAGTACCGGGATTACGAGGCGCGGAGATTTTTCGGGATGGTGGCTCATTCGCAAATCGGTCAGGACTGGTATTACGCGGCAAAGCTGGGACTGGCGGAATGCGCGGCGATGCAGAAGCGATATACAGAGTCGCTGGGGTGTTATCAGGAGGTGGTGGAGCAGTTGAAGGAGAATCCGGGCATCCGAACGGTGAAACGGGAGCAGGTGGGGCGGAGCCTGGGGGCGCTGGCGTTTCAGTTGAGCCTGGTGAAGCAGTATGAGCTGGCGCTGCAGTATCTGGAGATCGAGCGTGCGGTGGCGGATCCGAAAGATATCCGGTCCGCATACGCCTTTGCCCAGATGAACGCGTATCGGGCGAACCAACTGGAGGAGCAGTTCCGGGAATCGGAGGCGGCGATTCGGGACCGGGAGCCGAGCGAGCAGGAGAGGGCCTGGACTTCGGAGCAGAAGGGGTTGATCGCCCGGTATTATGAAATCGCGGCGGAACAGTACCTTGTGGTGGCGGGTCTGATCCAGGGGGATGACGATCTGTACGGGGAAGTGCTGTGGCAGGGGGCGAGCTGTTATGACAAATCCGGGAACGCGAAGAAGACCATCGAATCGTGGCTTCGTTTTGTGAAGGAGCGGGAAGGGCATCCGCGGTGGCCGATGGGTCTGTATCAACTGGCACAGGCGTACCAGTCCATCGGGGATTATAAGCAGGCGATTTTGTATTACCGGCGTCTTCGGCTGAAGCATCCGAAGTCGCCTTCGGCGTTTGAGGCGATGATCCCTCTGGCGAACTGTTATTTGTCAACGGAGCCGGCGGACACGGAGGAGGCGGAGCGGATTTTGCAGTCGGTACTGACGGATCGGGCGCTGACGCCGGAGGCGCCGGCGTACCGCAAGGCGATGTTCGTGCTGGGGAGCCATTATTATCAATGCGGAAAATATGCAGACGCGATCCGGGTTCTGACGGAAGCGATCGACCGCTACCCGCGGGATGGTGAGCTGGGCAAATCGATGTTTCTGGTGGCGGATTCGTACCGCCGGAACGGGCTGGCGCTGAATGACACGCTGAAGAAGCTGTCGGAAGATCCGGCGGCCACGCTGAACCGGGAGAAGACGGGGGAGCAGAGGCGGGAGCATCTGGAGCGGGCGAAGGAATATTTCGAAAAGGCGATTGAATTTTTCCAGGCGATTCCGGAAGGGCGTCAGACAGAGCAGGAGTCGATGTACCTTCGTCAGTGTTATATGTGCCGGGCGGACTGTCTGTTCGACCTGGAGCGGTATCGGGAGGCAGCGCAGCTTTATGAAGCGGCGGTGATGCGGTATCAGTTAACGCCTACGGCGCTGAATGCCTTTGTGCAGATTATGAACTGTCAACTGCAGATGGGGAATTATTCGGAGGCTCGATTTACGAATGAGCGGGCGATCTGGCAGCTTCAGAAGATGCCGGACGCAGCGCTGGGAACGGGGCCCGGAGCGATGAATCGGCAGCAGTGGGGGCAGTGGTTCGCGTGGCTGGGCGAATCGGGCATGTGGTGAAGACCGGAAAGGAACGACTATGACGCCGGCGGAAGCGATGGAAGTTGGAAGCCGTCTGATTCAACTGCTGACACAGCAGCAGCTGCTGTATCGTCAGCTTCAGGAATTGTCGCGCCGGCAGGGCCGACTGGTGGACGGCAACGATCCGGAGGCGCTGCTGGGGGTGCTGGGGAACCGGCAGCGGCTGATTGACCGTCTGACCATCCTCAGCCGGGACCTGGAGCCGATCCGCAAGGACTGGGAGCGGATTTCGGGATCTCTGCCGGAGGCGCAGCGGGAGGAGGCGCAGCGGCTGGTGGGAAACGTGCAGGAGATTCTGCGGAATAT
>CAZOTP010000384.1:0-3038 GCA_964582655.1 uncultured Pirellulales bacterium
GGAGGCGGCGTGGTGGACGAGTTTGTAGTCGGCGGGGCCGAGGGCGGGGTGGGAGGCGAATTTGCCATACTGGGCGCGGTCGATGAGGGATTGCGGGTGTTCGATGCGGACACCGAGGGAGAAGGGTTTGGCGGCGAGCGGGAGGTTCATGTGATGGAGCATCTCGAACGTGTCGCGGGCGCTGTGGCCGAGGGCGAGGACGAGGGCGGAGGTTTCGATGGATTCGCCTTCGTTGACGAGGGCGGCGGAGACCTGGCCGTTTCGCGTTTGAATGCCGGTGAGTTTGGTTTCGAAGCGGACCTGCCCGCCCAGGGAGAGGATGGTTTGGCGGATATTTTTTACGACGGTAATCAGGTTGTCGGTGCCGATGTGGGGTTTGGCGTGCCAGAGGATTTCTTCGGGGGCGCCGGCGAGGACGAACTCTTCGAGCACGTTGCGGGTGCGATGGGATTTGTCCTTGATCTGGGAGGTGAGCTTGCCATCGGAGAAGGTACCGGCGCCGCCTTCTCCAAAGAGGGCGTTGGATTCCGGATTCAGCGTGCCGTTTTGCCAGAAGGCGTTGACATCCCTGACGCGTTCGGTGACGGGTTTGCCCCGCTCGATGAGGATCGGCTTTGCGCCAAGCCGGGCCAGCAGCAGCGCGGCGAGAAGGCCGCAGGGGCCGGAGCCGACGATGACGGGAGGCAGAGCGCGGGGGGAACCGGCGGGCGGGATATACTGCAAGGCGGGGGCGGGTGAAATATTTTTATCCGCCGCACATTTCGACAATACTGCGGATTCATCCGGGACGGATACATCGAGGGTGTAAACGGCGAGGATGGCATTTTTTCGTCTGGCGTCGATGGCTTTGCGGAGGATGGCGACGCGGAGAATTTCCGCGGGCGGGAGTCCCAGCCGTTCCCCGATGCGGCGGGTCAGTTCTTCCGGCGCGTGATCGAAGGGGAGCGAGATATCCGTCAGGCGTATCATATGGTTATGCGTATCCGTGAATTCCGGTTTGCCATGGCGGAACTATACGCCGTCAGCGGGCAAACTTCCACCTAAAAACCGTCGTAAGCCATGCTGGACAACGGATACCGAATCCAGTATAGTATTGCAGGTGTTTTATGGGAACGATCCGGTTTGCATCGATATTTATTATGTTCACGGACGGGCGGACAGAATCACTGCAGCGGATGAAGGCATCTTGTTTTTTTCGCAAGCATTCTCTTTACGCGAAATAACACCGTTTTGACGGAGCCTGTGAGTGCACACCGCGAATATACAAGTATGGTTTGTGCGGTTGTCAACCTGCCCCGTCCCTATCCTTTTGTGCAGGAGCCGAGAAGATGAAATCGTTGCTTTGCATGTTGGTCCTACTGTTGGCGGGTTATAAAATGAGTTCAGCAAATACTGTTCCCGGACGGGGGACGTTGGAAATCCATGTTGTGGAGGCCGATACGGGCGCTGATGTGCCGGCGAGGGTGCGCATCCGCGATTCCTCCGGCGCGGACCATGTACCGCCCGGCGCGGCGGAGATCCCCATCGCCGGGGACCGGTGGTTTGCCGCCTGGGGGCTGATTCGGATGGAGGTGCCGGCGGGGGCCATCGATATTCGCGTCGAGCGGGGCACGGAGTATCGTCCGATTCATCTGACGATTCCTGTCGAAAACGGCCGCACGGCGCAGAAAAAAATGGAACTGAGCCGCTGGATTCACATGCGAAAACTCGGTTACGTTTGCGGTGAAAATCATATTCACATTCCGCCGGAGAACCTGCCTGCCTCGCTGGCGGCGGAAGGGCTGGATTTCGGGACAACCCTCGCCTGGTGGAACGGGTCGAAGCACGCCATGGCCCAGGACCAGATGTGGCTGCAGAATCTCCGCTTTGGCGGCATGGATATTCCCGCCTCCCTGTTCGATGCCGAAGTGGAGCAGGAATGGGGATCGGTTTATCTGATGGGTTTGAAGTCGCCCATGAATCTGGCGGCGGACCCGGCCCGCAGCAACCTGCCTTTTATTCGACTCGCCCGATCGCAGGGGGCGCTGGTATGTTATCATGCCGGATGGACCCGCGAGGTTCTGATCGACGCACTGGCCGGGGGAGTGGATGTCGTGAATGTCTGCAATAACATGTTTCACCGCCACAAGTACCTGCCGAGACGCCATTATGCCAATCTGCTCGAAGCGGAGGGTATGCCCGAATATCAGGACACCCCCGAAGACATCTATCGCATGAACTGCGACAGTTATTATCGGCTGCTGAACTGCGGCTTGCGCCTGGCGGCAGGCGCCGGCAGCGCTCCCGGAGCCAAAACCACGCCGGCCGGCTATAACCGCGCCTACGTTCGCGCCGGTGATCAACCGACGTATACGGATTTTCTGGAAGCCTGGCGGCAGGGAAAAAATTTCGTGACCAACGGTCCCATGCTGTTTCTGACCGTGGATTCAATCCGGATGCCCGGCGATACGATCGCTTTGCCTTCCTCCGGCGGGGTGATCACGTGCGTGCTTCGGGCGGTTTCGGACCAGCCACTGAAAACGCTGGAACTGGTGAGCAATGGCAAGGTCCTGCAAAGCCTGACGGATCTGCCGGATCCGTACAAAGCCGAATTGAAAGCCGAAGTGCCGGTTTCCCAGGGCGCCTGGATTGCCGGGCGGTGCACCGCAACGGATGAGCTGCTTTCGGATGAGGAGCTTTCTCATTACGTCAAGGGCGGTCCCAAACCCGAAGCCCCCTGCCGTATGCGTTTTGCTCATACCAGTCCTGTTTACGTCACGGTGGGCGGGAAGGGCGCCTTCGTCGAAGAGTCCGTCCGGCAGGCGGAAAACATGCTCCTCGCCTTCCGCCGCTTCACTCAAAAAACCGCCTCTGCCCAATACCAGCGGGAAATCCTCGACGCCATCCCCCCAAAAATCCCCGCCCCATGATGTGTTTGTTCCTGAAATTCCAAGTAATCTGAAAAAGAAGTCACGAAAAAATCAGTATAAGAAACAGAGCTATTCACTCACGCTGGACAGGGACCTTGAAAGGCGGTATAATATGTTCGGAGTGTTTAT
>CAZOTP010000385.1:0-3036 GCA_964582655.1 uncultured Pirellulales bacterium
TGTGCTGGAGGAGGCGTACCGGGCGGGAGCGCGGTTTGACGGGTGGGATGAATGTTTCGACTGGGGGCGGTATGTATCGGCGTTTGCGCGGTGCGGGCTGGATCCGGATTTTTACGCGAACCGGGTGCGGGGCGGTAGGGAGGCGCTGCCCTGGGATCATCTGGGCCATGATAATAAGGATGTGCTGTATCGGCGGTATCGAAAGATACTGGATATGTTACAGGCGGAGGGAGACTGTGAAATGGAAAACGAAGGCAAACGGGATTAATCCATAAGGCAGATGGCTGTCAGGAAGGGAATTACGAGGCGTTGAACAAAGTGGGATTTCCAGAGCGGCGTTTCAGCATCGCAATCCAAACACAAAGTATTTCGCCGCCACCCTTTCTTTCCGTTATCCCCGAATATCCGTCCCATCTTTTACAGGCATGGCGGGGATTCGATCGCTGCATTTCCTGGAAACGGGATGTCCGGCGGAATAAACGGATTAAACGATACAGACTGCTTTCTTCTAACCATTCCCCCCTGTTCTGTATTTTACCAATTATTTTTACAAGAGGAGTTTTGCCCGACGGGGAATCCGGAGTGAAGGGGAGTGGGTCTGGTGAAAATACAGAAGATGTGCGGGATTGTATGGTTATTGGGGGATGATGACAAAAAGCATTTCGAATTTTCAGGAAAACAGGGACGCGAAAAGGCATTGGCGTTGAATTGATTTTTGAAAACGGATAAGATGAAGAAACGATTGGAAGCGATGCGCGGCATTGTGACAGCGTTTCCAATCATGGCATGAGCGGCAAACAGAAAAACCGCTCCGTGAGAACGATGATCTGAGCAAAAAGGAATTTTGCCTTCCAGGGTTGGGTCATCCGCTATACGAGAATGAACAGAATGACTGTCTATCGAGGTCCAAAGAGCGGAATCGGCGTAGCCCTAGTGGGCTGGCTTCGTCGTAGGAATTCCCTGTAAATCAAAGGACAAGAGCCGGACTTTGCCGGGCACACGGGTCGGGGCAAACGTCGGGTTACTGGAAACAAGGAGTTTGACATGAAAACAAGAGTATGTTCGATTTTTTCAGTATTGGCGCTGCTGGCGGGGTATGCCGGTGCGGTTCCCAGCGTGACGATCAAGGGCAGCGGGTTGTTCGTATCGGCCAGCTCTCAGGATCCATCCACGTTTGTGGGCGTGTTTGAAGTCACCCCCAATTCCGAATTGGCGGCGATGACCGGGGTAAACAGCCCGTTCAAGACGTTCTGCATGGAGTATAATGAGCCGATTAATTTCAATACCACGTATCAAGCGACATTGAATGTGGAAATGGTCCAGGGGGGCGGTCTTCGGCCGGGCGAGCTGGCCGGACCGGGCGGCGGCGATCTGCTTTCGGCGCAGTCGGCGTATCTATTTACGGAATATACGAATCAGACGCTGACAGGATATCAATTTGCCGGGACGGCGTCGCAAAAGGCCCAGTCTGCGAAGAATCTTCAGTTTGCGTTCTGGCATCTGGAAGGGGAAGGTCCTTCGCTATACACGGAGTACGCGAATCTGCCGCAGGAAGCGAAAGATTTTGTGGACCTGGCGAACGGATCGGGGTGGAACGACATCGGGTCGGTGCGCGTGCTGAATCTGTATTCACCGACGGGCGCGTTCTGCCAGGATGTACTGGTTTTGACGCAGCCGATTCCGGAACCCGGATCGGTCGTTCTGGGCGGGATCGGGATTGGCCTGGTGGGTTGGCTTCGAAGACGCAAGAGTCTGTAATCGGCCAAGAGTGTGGGACATCCCCGTAACTCATTCGGCAAGGAGAGAAGACCATGAGAATGCGAATGATTGCCGCGATGCTGGCGCTGGGTCTGAGCAAAACGGTGTTTGCGGTGTCTTCGGTGTATGTGGACCGGACGTACGGTCATTATCTGCCGGTTTCGAAAGGCGGCGAGTTTACCGTAAGGCCAACGCAGAGCTTTCGGCATTGACGGGCGTGGACAGCCCGTTTTACAGTTTTTGCCTGGAATACAACGAGAGCGCGGTGCTGTACACCCATTCGACGGTGAATGTCAATGACGAAGCGCTAGGCGGAGGGGGTCGCTGGGCCGGCGAGCCGGCGGGTCCGGGCGGCGGGGATTGGATTTCCCCGCAGACGGCGTACCTGTACACGGAGTTTTCGAAGGGGACGCTTTCGGGATATGATTACAGCATTCCCAATCGCGGCGTGTCGGCGTATTATCTTCAGATTGCCGTCTGGCATCTGGAGCAGGAAGGCGGGACCGGCTCGCAGGATTATACACTGTTTTCCAATTTACCGCAGGCGTCGAAGGATTTTGTGAGTCTGGCGAATGCGTCGGGCTGGGACACGATCGGCGATGTGCGGGTACTGAATCTGTATGGACCGGCGGGGGAAGGCCAGCAGGATATGCTGATTTTGACGCAGCCGATTCCGGCTCCGGGGGCTGTGATTCTGGACGGAATCGGAGTCGGCCTGGTCGGCTGGCTTCGCAGGCGAAAGTCTCTGCAATACACATCCGATTTAGACGATGTAAAAAAGACCAAGAATTACTCCTGGTCTTTTTTTTGCGGGCAAAACATGGGGATTGAGAATTTGTTATTTGTCCGGGCGTGAGGTTGAGGCGGCCAGGGTTTCCGATCCGGTTACCAGGAGGGTCAGTTCGGCGACCATGGAATGCATCTGCTGAGCCTGGGCGCTGAGTTCTTCGGAGGCGGAGGCGGATTCTTCGGCGTTGGCGGCATTCTGCTGGGTGACTTTGTCCATCTGGGCGACGGCGGTGTTGACCTGATCGATGCCCTGGGACTGTTCCCTCGTGGCGGCGGAGATTTCATTGACGAGGTGATTGACTTTCTGGTTGGTGGCGGTGATGTCTCCGAGCAATTTGGCGACGCTGTCTGCGATGCCGACGCCATTCTGGGCGTTTTTGACGGACTCCTCGATCATGGATGCGGTGTTTTTGGCGGCGTCGGCGGAGCGCTGCGCGAGGTTTCGGACTTCCTCGGCGACGACGGCGAATCCTTTACCGGCTTCGCCTG
>CAZOTP010000386.1:0-3022 GCA_964582655.1 uncultured Pirellulales bacterium
CCTGGATCAGGCTAAACCGGTCGGCCTGCGATCCTACGCGAGTATCCCGTTTTACAACGCGGATCTCGAATGCCGTCTGCTCCGCTATGAAATGTATGCCGGCTCCCGAAAAAGCAAATACCAACCGACTGGAGGAAAGAATGATTCCCTATCTTTGGACACGAAATGAAATCGCGGAAACCATCGACCACGCCGCTCTCAAACCGGAACTGACGGAGGAGGAACTGACACGGGCTTGCCGGATGGGACGGGCGTTTGGGATCGCCAGCGTCTGCGTGCGGCCCTGCGATGTGGCCCGCGCCAGAAAAATCCTCGAAGGCGGCGATACCTGCGTATCCACCGTCATCGGCTTTCCCCACGGAGCGAACCGGACCCAAACCAAGGTCCTCGAAGCCAAACTGGCGATCGCCGACGGCGCCGATGAGCTGGATATGGTCCTCAATATCGGCCGGCTTCTCTCCGGCGATGAATCCGCCGTCGCCGAAGACATCGAAGCCGTTGCCGCGGTAACGCAGAAAGAAGGGGCCTTTCTGAAAGTGATTCTGGAAATCTGCTTCCTGTCTCCCGCGCAGATCGAACGGGCGACGGAAATCGCTCGCGACGCGGGCGCGAATTTCGTGAAAACGTCCACGGGCTTCGGACCCGGCGCGGCAACCCCCGAAGCCGTCCGGATTATGCTCAACGCCGCGCAAAAAACCATCGGCGTCAAGGCCTCGGGGGGAATTCGCGATTATCAAACCGCCGTGCAGTATCTCAATCTCGGCTGCCGGAGGCTGGGGACCTCGGCGACGGAAGCCATTTTGAACGCAGCGCCGGCGGAATAAAAAATCGAACCGCGCCAACTCACGGTTCCAGCAGGGTCAGAGACGCTCCGGCCATCTGCGCCCACCAGCGAAACTCCTCGGCCGCATGCCCGTAGCCGGCCATCCAATGATGCCCCACCCCGTTTTGATGAATCCAGTCGAGCAGTTGCGAAAGAGGAAGATCAAATTTCACCCGCAGGGGATTGCCCGGAAATACCATCTCCGTCGAAACCGCCTCTCCTTCCAGCAAGGCAAGCTGATACCCCCCCGCCGACGGGATCAGATTCAGCAGCGTGACGGGGCCCGGTTTGGCGGTAAACAGCGCGCAGGCCCCCTGGTTCATCAGCCGCACCGGAGAAAGGCGGATCCGCTCCGGATGTTCCGCCAGCCGGAAGGAGCCGCTGCCGCAGTGCGTAAAAACCACCGATTCATCCTCCAGCGGATCTAGCCAGTCGGTGTTATGAGTGGGAAATCCCGTAAGCTTCTGAAGCAGGAGCTGCCCCGCCGCTCCGTTCACATCGCCTTCGCAGCCCAAAGGAATCCCCTCATCCGCCAGCAGCGACGCCGCAAGACACACCCGCCCCATCAGGTGCGGATAGCAGCCCACCGTCAGCGCATCCAGCGAAAACGTCTGAATCGGCTCCTTCAAGGCCAGATAGACCTTCATCGAATCCACGCCATCCGCCGCAGGTACGGTGCAGGCGGCGCTTCGCGAGAGAAGATCCTGCCAGAGCGGCTGGGCATCGGAATCGGGAATCGTTTTCACCCGTTCGAGAAGGCCGGGCAAATCGAGGTGGATAACACGCGGTCCGACCGTTTTTTTTAAATCGATTTCGTTACAGGCGGCTTCCATCATTCCTGCCGCGGGATGACCGGCCAGGCCGATCCGCGCTGTGCGAAGTTCTTTGTGCAAGGCCGCCGCCCGCAGAAAAGGCAATGCCCTCTCCTGCAATTTCAGGTCCTCCAGCGGACCGTACAAGGCCGTATAGAGGTTCCCCAGTTGTTGCAATACCGCCGTCAACTGCTGATTGCCGCACAAAGCCCCCGTCTCCATGCCCGGCAGCGACCACAGCAGAATCGGCACGGAACATTCCTCCAGCAGATCCATCGCCAGGTAATCTTCGTACCAGCTCACCGAAACACATGCGATGGCGTGTACATGATGTTCGATAAATTTCCGCCCGGCGGCCATCGCCTGATCCGCCGTGCCGATCGCCCCGGCCTGCACCACCTGGCATCCCAGCGTTCGCAAAATGCCTTCTAGTTGATTGGCCGCCTCCGGCGCGCGGCTCGCCCCCACTTCCAGGGGACTCGACAACGCCCCCACCCCGACCTTCACCGAAAGATTCTTCGGCTGGCCCATGATAAAACTCCGTCTATACAGAATTTGGCGACATTCAGTTCCAACGCGTGATTGTTTATTGGCCTCTTCGGCTGCCCACGGTATCGCGATGGGATGTGAATCCAGGTCCCCCGGCGGCAACATAGCCGAAACTGGCGCCGCGGGAATCCGGCGAAACCCAGAAGGAATACAGCTTGCCCTGCGTAAGATGGAACCGGAAGCGAACGGCTTTCCCGGCAAGACGGGACAAATCCCGCGGACCCAGAAGTCCCGTTTTCCATTGCACGGGCTGGCAGGTCGAATCCGTCTGTATCGGCACGCAGTTGTCCCGTGTAAATGGCGGTATCACGCGCCCCTCCGAATCGAGCGCCTCCACGCGCAATTGCCCCTGCGGATTCTCCACGTTGACGAAAAGATATTGGCCGGAAAACCGCACAGGCCGGGTCGTCAGGATTCCCCCCGGCTCCGAAGCGTCCATCGACGCAAAACCGTCGCGCCGAAGGGTTGCCAGACCGGTGGTGCAGACCCCTTGGCGGACGTGGATGTCGCGAGACTGCCGCCCGCTGATATATACATAAAGCCGGTCCCCGACCACCAGAAAGCATCCTCCCGCGGACTGCACATTGGAATAATTCCACGCTTCGGGATCTTCGCTGACACCCACAAGAGGCTTTCGAAATGGCCGGTCCCAGTGGAATCCGTCCCGGGAAAAACCCACGCAGACTTCGTTGATTTTATCGCGGGCGGGATAATTCGTCGGCACGCCCCGCCAGATGGTAAACAATCCGACCATCAGGCTTTCATAGGCAACCGCGTCCAGATTGTACAGCTCGCAGGGAGTGCCGATATCCTCCCGCATCGAGTCCAGCCGGTCCGC
>CAZOTP010000387.1:0-3014 GCA_964582655.1 uncultured Pirellulales bacterium
ACAGAATACCCGATTTTCGCCCCTATCCCCACAGAATATTTCCCCATTTTTTCTGTTGGGTCAAAACGGCAACCGGTGTTAGAATCCCCGAATATGCTGAAGGCGGTCATCAGCGGAAAGCCATCCGGGCCATGTCGAGCGGAATGAATATGTCAAATGATGAAATAGCGGTACTGATCGTCAGCGCCGTCATTGCAATCATAGGGGCGGCAAAATGGATGCGGCGGCCGGTCCCGAAACTCCAGCGAAGGCAGCAGGTCCATTCGAATCTGTTATTCATCTGGCCGGCGTTTATGGCCGTCTGTCTTTTTACCATTCTGCGGTTTTTCGCCGCTCATGATGTCCGAAATGCAGCCCCCTATCTGGGTATGTACACAGCGCTGGGATTGGCCTGGCTCACGCTGGGAATGGGGGCAGTGGGATGGCTCGGCTTAAGCGCCCGTCTGGACGCCGCTGAACGGCAAAATCAGGCCGCTGCCCCGGCGCTGATCGGGGCTATGACAGGAATCATGCTGTCTTACGCAGGCGGCAATTTTGGAGATGGGCCTGGATGGTGGGTGGTTGTGTTTTCTTCCGGTTTGGCTGGTTTGGCCATGCTGCTTGTATGGATCGTGTTGGGCAGTACAACGGCCATTCTGGATCAAATTACGATTAATCGCGATCCGTCCGCCGGTTGCCGGGCGGGGGCGTTTCTGACCAGTGCGGGCGCTGTGGCAGGGCGCGGGGCCGCGGGAAATTGGCTTTCCGCGGGAGAAACCGTAAACGATTTCCTCCAGATTGCCTGGCCGCTGATCATTCTGCTGGTATTGGCAATCCTGGTGGAACGCCTGTTTTCCAGAAAAGACCCGCAGGAAGAAGAAGTTCTGGATATCGCAGGGGTGCTTCCCGCTATTCTCTACCTGGCGGGCGCGGGGGCATATATTTATCTGCTGGGATGGTGGACATGAACTCTCCCTGGCGCGTCGGACCTCTGATTCCGCTGGATGACCGGCGAGAGTTGCGCCGCCGAATGATCTTTGATTACGGCAAATGGGACCCGCACCTGAGCGATACGGAAGTTCTGGCCCCCTATGCCGTCATTTTACATCCCGGCGCATGGCAGGAAATCGCCCATGCCGCCGAAACCATGACGCGGGAGATTCTCCTGGCAGAGAAAGAATTGCTAAACCGTCCCGACCTCCAGCGAAGACTTGGAATGCCGCGAAACGTCCTTTCAATTTTTAGATCAGAAGCCGGCAAAAAACCGGGGCCGACACTGCCCCGGCAAATCCGGTTCGATTTCCACTGGACGGCGCAGGGCTGGCGGATTTCCGAGGCCAATACCGATGTTCCCG
Organism: uncultured Pirellulales bacterium; assembly: GCA_964582655.1. Classification (GTDB taxonomy): domain Bacteria; phylum Planctomycetota; class Phycisphaerae; order Sedimentisphaerales; family SM23-30; genus CAZOTP01. Next base: position 1,335 of record CAZOTP010000387.1, read on the forward strand.
GCGGCTATATCGAAGCCGTCGGGCTGGCGAATCTCATGAAAGGCTATTCGCCCAATACCCAAATACCGTACGATCCCGGCCAGAAATTGGCACAGGGGATTGCCGAAAAAACAGAATCCAACGGCCTGATCGGCCTGGTGCACGCCACGGCATATACCGACGACCGGCAGGTCATGGTGTATCTGGGAAAGGAAATGGAAAGAACGGGACTCCGGAATATTCTGCTTGCGCCAGACCACGTAATCTGGCGAGAGAATCTTGCGTATGCCATTACTTCACGCGGCCAAGAACGCCTCTCCGGCATAGTCCGGTTTTTTCCCGCGGAATGGCTTGCAAATTTGCCTCGCCGCTCCGGCTGGCAGCGATTTTTTGCCGGCTCGAATACGCCCATCAGCAATCCCGGCTCGGCTTTGCTGATTCAAAGCAAACGCCTGCCGCTGGTCTGGGATGAAATGGATTGCCGGCTGGACACCTGGCGACAATATCTTCCCCAAACCTGCGACATTCGCGATATCGCCAAACCCGCCGAAGAATGGGTATTCAAACCCGCCTTGGGACGAGTGGGTGAAGATGTGGGGATCCAGGGCATAACGCCCCACCGAGAGTGGCGAAAAATTGCGCGGCACGCGCACTGGTTTCCCGGCCGCTGGATCGCACAGCGACGCTTCGAGGCTCTCGCCCTGGAGACGCCCCAAGGCACCCGGTATCCCTGTCTGGGAGTCTATACCATTGCCGAAAAGGCCTGCGGCATCTATGGCCGCGTAGCCGCACAGCCGCTGATCAACCAGGATGCGCAGGATGTCGCCGTTCTCATTGACAATGCCGGCCATCTGCTGAATGAAACAGGAAAGGAGAATAATCTTGAATCCGCAGCTTGTATTTGATCTCTGGACGCCTGCAGGCGGAATATGGTCCGATTGGGTCAAACCGGTGCTTTTTGCCCATCTGCCGGGATTTTCCGAGCCGCCTGCCGTAGAGGAGCTGGAGCGCTATATCCAGGCGCTGGATGTGAAATGGCTGGTACCGTCGGAGGTGCGAAAAGCGGTTGTGATCGATCTGCCCGGTTCCGAATCCCTGCTCTATGGCCTGGCCCTGGCCTGGCAGGGATATCAGCCCGTTGCTTTGTATAATTCCTGCCCGCATCCCAATGCCTTGGTGAATGTGGATTCGCTGATGGCTGTTCTCGAACAGAGCGGCGAGCTTCTCAAAAATATTCCGCTTCCCCCGCAAGCAACTCCGGCTTTTCTGCTGGACAGCAATCGCATGAGCGGAACGGTTGCTCCCTTGCGTTTCGATAATCGATGGCAAATATTTCCTCAGGATTTTCCTTCCGCGGGAATGCTGCTGCGAAATAAAATTCAGGAAGTCCTTATCCTGCAGAATTATCTGGACCAACCCGCCGAGGCTCTTCGCCATGTGCTTCGACGTTGGCAGGATGCCGGATTAAAAATTTCGGTGACTTCGCCGCAGGCCGAAATTCCCCCGCAGCCTGTGAAAATTTCAAAACCGTCCAACTTTAAAATGATGTGGCATCAGGCTCTGGCTATGATGGGCTTGCGCCATAATAGCGCCGGCGGTTTTGGAGGCATGATCCCGGCGCCCTCATCAGGTTAGATTTTTCAGGAATCAATAAAAAAGCCTCCACCCCAATGCCGTCTGAAAGCCATTCAAGGGACCCAG
>CAZOTP010000388.1:0-3004 GCA_964582655.1 uncultured Pirellulales bacterium
CGGGGGGTGAATACGCGACGGCGTGGCAGGAGGTGATAGGCGGAGCGTGCCGCAGGCTGTATATCAGTATTGTGGACAGCTATCCGCGAACGACGGCTACGGAAGAAGCGGCGGCGGCGGTGAAAGGGGCGATGGAGCAGGATTTTGAATCTTTTTTAGTGGCTCACCGGGAGTGGTGGCATGCCTATTATCCGGCGAGTTTTATTTCGATTCCGCATACGCAGATGGAAAGCTTTTACTGGATTCAAATCTACAAGCTGGGTTCGATGATTCGTGAAGGGGGGCCGCTGTGCGATCTGATGGGGCCGTGGTACCGGCCCTCGGTTTGGCCTGCGATCTGGTGGAATCTGAATACGCAGATGCTGTATTGGCCTTTTTACGCTTCGAACCGACTCGACATGGCCTGTAATCTCTCCGATGCACTCGAAAAGAACAAGGCTAACCTGATTGCCAACGTTCCCGCGGAGTTTCAGAACGATTCGGCCGGTATTTCCCGCTGCACCGGAACCGACTTCCTTCAAAAATACGACCTGTTTCAGGAACGATCCGATCTAATCTGGGTTTGTCATAATTTGTGGTGGCAGTACCGGTATTCGATGGATGAGGCGTTTCTCCGGAACCAGTTGTATCCGCTGCTTCGGCGGGCGGTCAATATGATGCTGCATGTGATTACGCAGGATGAACAGGGGAGGTATCATACACCGGTGGGACATTCGCCGGAGTCGTTCAACGGGCCGGATAACCATTATGATCTGGCGTCGCTGCGCTGGGGGTGCCAGACGCTGCTGACGATTTGTGAGCGGCTGAATGTGGAAGACGAGTTGATCCCGAAATGGCAGGAGGTGCTTGTGACTCTGGCGGAGTATGCGGTGGTTGAGAATGGCTAGTTGGGGGGGGCGGGGCAGCCGGCGCCGCGGGGGCATCGTCACTGGTGTCATTTAATCATGATTTACCCCTATCGGCTGGTGAACTGGGATCAGCCGGAGAACCGGGAACTGATCGAGAAATCGTGGCGGTACTGGTGCGATCCGACGATTGAAACCACGTGGCCCTGGACGGTGATGAGCATGATGGCTTCCAGTATGTGCCAACCCGATGCCGAGGTTAGGTATCAGGAGTATTCGCTGGCTTTTATGGACCACGCATTGCTCAGCCGCAACCTGCGGCCCAACACGATGCATGCGGAAGACTGCTGGTATGACGGGCGGTATGTGATGAATCCGTGTTCGGAGACATATGGGGGGATGTGCCAAATGCTGCAGGAGATGGTGATTTCGAGCTGGGGGGACCGGATTCGGATTTTCCCCGCCGTTCCCAAAAGCAAATGGCCCGATGTCGTGATTCACAATTTTCGGACAGAAGGAGCCTTTCTCATTTCCGCCGTACGAAAGGGTCGGCATACCCAATGGGTCCGTATCCAGAGTCTTGCCGGCGAACCGTGCCGGATTCAGCCTTTGCTGGTCGGCGAGGTCAAGCTTGCCGCGCGGGAGGGGATCGTTCTGAAAGACACAGGCAACGGCGTGTATGAATTGAATCTGGAGAAGGGAGACGAGGCGGTTCTCTATACCGGCGAGACGATGCCGGAGCTTGTCGTGGAGCCTGTGGCCGCGGCCGAAGAAGAATGCAACAGCTATGGTTTGAATTGCAGATACCGGAAGGGAACATTCTGGTATCGGCGGTAAAAACGATGTTTTGAGTAGAGATGCAGTTGGAATGAAAATGGTGCCTATCGAATGCATGAAAGCGAAACACTCATGAAGGAAGTCACTGTCGGGGCGGCGGGGATTTGCTGTCTGGATTATCTGGTTCGTTCGCCCTGGCCTGCGAGACAGGGAACGGAAGTCCGGGTGAAGGATATGACGATTCAGGGCGGGGGACTGGTGGGGACGGCGGCGGTGGCGGCGGCGCGGCCGGGGGCGGAGTGCGGGTTGTGGAGTGTGCTGGGTGTGGATGCGGCGGGGGCGCCGATTCTGGAGGGACTTAGCCAGGTGCAAGGCGACGTTGGCGGAGTTCAGAAAGTGAAAGGGGGAAGCCCGTTCAGTTTTATCCATGTGGATGAAACCAGCGGGGAACGGACGATTTTTCATCATGAGGCAAGGGGATTGAAAAGGGATTTCGGCGCGAGTCTGGCGGGCATCGCGGAATGCGAGGTTCTGTTGATCGATGATTATTATCTGGATTTGAGCCTGGCGGCAGCGGCGGCAGCGAGAAAGGCGGGGGTGCCTGTGGTGGCGGACGCGACGCCGGGGGAGCGAAACCGGGACCTGCTCCGGCGGGTGGATGTGATGATTGCGCCGCAGGAATTTGTACGAGTGGGCGGTTTTGGGGAGAAGCCGGAAGCGTCGCTGGATGCGATTCACGCGATGGGGCCGACGACGGCGGTGATTACCATGGGGCGGAAAGGGTGCATGTATTCGGAGCGGACGGGGCGGGGAACGGGGCGTGCGTATGAGGTGCAGGCGGTGGATACGACGGGGGCGGGGGATGTGTTTCACGGGGCGTTCGCGTTTGCCATGGCGCAGAAATGGGAGCTCGGTCGGTGTGCGGATTTCGCGGCGGCGACGGCGGCGATCAAATGCACCAAGCCGGGCGGTCGAACGGGAATTCCGACATTAAAAACGGTTCTGGACTTTTTGAAAGCGAACAGTTCGCTGGACTGGAAACATTTTGGCTGAATCTGTGGACAATGAAAAGGATGCAGAAAGCAGAAAGGATACCCATGAGAAAAAACGCTATGGTACTGATTCTTTGCTTGTTGTTTTTTAGTACCGCGGTATTGAAAGGGCAGGATGCGAAACATCCGCAACCGACGACAGTGCCGGGCTGGCTGATGAAGAACGGGCGATTTTTATTTGGCGAGGAGCGGAGCGTCGGGGGGGTATCGGCGGAGAAGGCGGCCGCGTGCGGGGCGAATATTCTCTGCGGGGGAACCAACGCGGGCAGCCCCGGTTTTGCGGGGGGGCCTTATCTGTGGGACGGGAAGGATCGCATTTACAACATGTGG
>CAZOTP010000389.1:0-2997 GCA_964582655.1 uncultured Pirellulales bacterium
GAAGATATTCCATGACCCAATTTCCATCCACTCCCAGATAATCTTCAACTCCATGCCTTGAAAACACTTCCAACCAGTCCCCCGGTCCGCATCCAACGTCTATTACGGATTTGGCAGGAACTAGACGTAATACTTCCGGAACCACCTCTTCGGCGGACATTTGTGCTTTTTTATGAACGTGAGCATAGAATCGCTTGGAATATTCGCTCATAACGTTCCGGTACATGCAAGGTTATTTCGACTTCATATCCTGCCCGTGAATCGGATACTGCCGGCATAAGGCCGCGGTTTCCTCGCGCACGCGGGCAATCGTCTTTTCGTCCCCCTGGCTCGACAGCACCGCATCGAACCAGTTCGCGATCTGCTTCATGTGATCTTCCTTCAGCCCCCGCGTCGTCAGCGCCGGCGTCCCCACCCGAATCCCGCTTGTTTCCGTCGCTTTGCGGGTATCGAAGGGAATCAGGTTCTTGTTCACCACAATCCCCGCGCTGTGCAGCCACGTCTCCGCCATCGCACCCGTCAGGTTTGCGTTATACGGCCTCAAATCCACCAAAACCAGATGGTTGTCCGTTCCGCCCGTGCACAGCCGAAACCCTTTGCTCTGCATCGCTTCCGAAAACACCTTGCAGTTCTTCACAATCTGTTTGGCATATTCCTTGAACGCCGGCTTCAGTGCTTCCCCGAACGCCACCGCCTTCGCCGCGATCACATGGCACAGCGGCCCGCCCTGCAGACCCGGAAACACCGCCGAATTGATCGTCTTGGCGTATTCCTCTTTGCACATCACCGTTCCCGCCCGCGGGCCCCGCAGCGTCTTGTGCGTCGTGCTCGTGACAAACTCGCATACCGGAACCGGATCCGGATGCAGGCCCGTGCACACCAGGCCCGCGATGTGCGCGATGTCCGCCATCACCTTCGCCCCGCTGGCATGCGCGATTTCGCAAATCTTGTTGAAATCAATCGTTCGCGGATACGCGCTGCCCCCGCACACCACCAGCTTGGGCTTGTGCTCCTTCGCCAGCTTCGCCAGTTGATCGTAATCGATCGTTTCCGTATCCGGCTTCACGCCGTAGCTGATGAAATGATAATATTTCCCGCTGAAATTAATCTTGAAACCGTGGCTCAGGTGTCCCCCATGCGCCAGATCCATCGCCAGCACCTTGTCCTGATACTCCAGCTGCGAAAAATACACCGCCATATTCGCCTGCGATCCCGAGTGGGGCTGCACATTCGCGTGCTCGCAGCCGAACAGCTTCTTGCACCGCTCGATCGCCAGCGTCTCGGCCTCATCCACATATTCACACCCGCCGTAATATCGCTTGCCGGGCAGCCCTTCGGCATATTTGTTTGTCAGACAGCTTCCTGCCGCCACCAGCACCGCCGGCGAAGCGTGATTCTCCGATGCAATCATCTCCAGCATCGACTGCTGACGCCGCTCTTCCTTCTGAATGATGCCAAACACCTCCGCATCGTTTTTTTGCAGGTATTCCCAGGATCCTAACACGTTTTAACTCCTTGTTGGTTAATATGTTATGGCAAATCGAGCCGGCTTGTTTGTCCGCAGCCAAAGGCTTTCGATTCAATGGCTTCGTCCCGGTTATGTCTGGATAGGACCTTCCGGGCACGAAACCCTGATTGTAGTGTCAACTTTCTTTTACGCAAGCAAAATCAAGTCTTTTAACTACTTGTCCCGTATGGATTTAATCCATATAATCTGAAGTATGAGCACGGCTTTGCAAAAACAGCTCCACGCGGACCTTCAGGACAGGATTCATGCCGATATTCTCACCGATCCCCTCCATCTGGCTCTCTACAGCAGTGACGCCAGCATCTATCAGATCCAACCCCTCGCCGTTATTCTCCCCCGGACTACCGAGGATGTCATTACGATCGTGCAATACGCCGCCGAAAATCATATTTCCATCATCCCCCGGGGCGGGGGCAGCGGACTCGCTGGCGAATCCATCGGATCCGGCATCATCCTCGATTTCAGCCGACACATGAACCAGATTCTCTCCTTCAACCGCCAGGCCTCTCAGGTGACGGTCCAGCCCGGCGTCGTGCTCGACGATCTGAATCGAAGGCTCGCCGGATTCAAAAAGAAAATCGGGCCCGACCCCGCCAGCGGAAACCGCGCCACCCTCGGAGGCATGATCGGAAACAACAGCACCGGCGCCCACTCCATGGTCTATGGCTTCATCGGAAACCACCTGGATTCCGTCAAAGCCGTTACCGCCGACGGTCAACTCGTCCGGATCACCCGTCACGAATCCCCGGAAAACCGCTGTGATCTTGTCGGTCGGTGGGCCGGGCAAATTCACGATATGCTCCAAGACAATCGGCATCTCCTCGAACAGGCCCGACCCCGCACCGACCGCAACAGCAGCGGCTACAACATCTATCCCGTCCTGCAAAACGGCGCCGTCAACCTCGCCGAGCTTCTCGCCGGATCCGAAGGAACCCTTGCCGTTATTACCCAGGCCGTCTTTAATCTCGTCGATCTGCCTCCCGGCAAAGCCCTGCTCCAGATCAATTACGATTCCCTGCCCCAAATGGCCCGCGCCGTCCCCCGCATCCTTGAACTCAAACCCTCCGCCTGCGAGCTGATGGACGGCACGCTCCTGGCCATGGCTCGCCAGGCCTATCCCGATTATCACGATGTCCTCCCCGACGGAATCACCGCCTCCCTCCTCGTCGAATTCGAAGGCCCCGATGAATCCGCCGTCCGCGAAAAAATCCGTCAGGCCAAACTCTTTGTCGAACAGCTTCCTTCCGACTGCCGATCCCTCAACACCGTCGAAATCCATGATCCCGCCCGTCAGTCCCGCGTCATGGCCGCCCGGAAAGCCGCCGTCCCGCTCCTCTACCGGCAGAAAAGCGCATCCCAGCCCATCCCCGTCGTCGAAGATATCGCCGTTCCTGTGGACCGGCTTGCCGAATACATCGAAAATCTCCAGGAGATCACCCGTCGCCTGAGTGTCCCCATGGCCTATTACA
>CAZOTP010000390.1:0-2997 GCA_964582655.1 uncultured Pirellulales bacterium
CCTGCAATCCGGATTGTACCAGATAATAATCTCCCGCCCGAGCGCCAAGGACAATCTCCCGGCCCTCGTAGGTGGGTACTTTTGTATCGGGTACTTGCACATACACCACCGCGCGGGTCCCCGTCACCAGCGCCGCCGACGCCGGGATCACCAGCGGAGGCTCATTGGATGCGGTGGTTACCAATCCCAAAGACTCCGCCGTTTCTAATTTCATCTGGCAGATATCGCAGATTCCCGCCTGGTCTTTGATGATTTCCAAATGCATCGGGCAGATCCATTTGCCCGCCATCTCCGGCGACGCAACGGCGCCGCTGGCGTCTGGCCGGGCTTTCACCGCCGCATCGACCAGCATTTCGGGCTTCAGCCTGCCGTCGGGATTCTCCGCGTTCACGCGGAGCTTGACCGTCCGCGTCTGCGGATTGAGAAAGGGATCGATAAAGCTGATTTTGCCCTGGAAGACCTCGCCCGGATAGGCTTTGACGCGAAACTCCACCGTCTGTCCGTATCGGATCCAGGGCAAATCCGTTTCATACGCATCCAGCTTGATCCAGACCTGGGAGAGATCGGCGATCGTGTATATCTTTTCGCCGGTTTCCACGTACGTCCCTTCTTTGGCCATTTTTTCGATTACTATGCCCCCGATGGGTGCGTAAATCGTCAGATGCTCCTGCGGTTTTCCCGTTTTTTCCACGGCTTCGATCTGCTCGGCGGTCAGCCCGAGCAGTCTGAGTTTTTCCTTCGCTGCCTCCAGCGTGTCCTGAAACGTCCGCTGGATCAGCCCGGAGCTGTCCGGTCTGGTATTTTGCAGTGATTTTGCCGCCTGGATCAGTTCCGCCTGGGCACTCAGCAGCGACGGGCTGTACAGGTACACCATATGATCGCCTTTGGCCACCCGAATCCCGGTAAAGTCCACATACAACCGGTCGATTCGCCCCGGCGCCCAAGCCGTGATGGTCTTCACGCGGGATTCATCGTAATCCACCTTGCCGACCATGCGGACCTCCACATCCACGAACTTGCGTTCGACCGGCGCGGTTTCGATTTCCATCAGCTTGATGGCATCTTCTGTAAACACCGCCTGTCTTTGCCCCGCTGGAGTTTTCGTGACGGGAATCAAGTCCATGAAACAGATCGGGCATTTGCCCGGTTTGGGCATGCGGATTTGCGGGTGCATGGAACAAGTCCAGATCTCAGCCGATTCCCCCTGACCTTCCTGTGAAACATGCGTGGAGTGATCGACCGATATCGGTTCTGCGGAATAAAAATGGCGGTGGATAAACATCCCCGCAAACACACCCACAATTACCGCAATTAGCCATTTCACCATGGATCCGGCACGGATTAAAAACGTTCGATTGGAAGTCATTTGTTTGGCTCCTCGCTGGCGGATTCCGCGGCTGCCTGGTTCCCCAGCCGTGGAATTTCCCCGCCGGTCAGCATTTCCAGTTCCGCCAGCTTCTGCTCATAGTCGGTTAACGCCCTCTGGTAATCCAGCGTGTATTGTAAAAGCATTCTCTGCGCATCGATCAGCGATAAAAAATCCACTGTGCCGGCCATATACGCGGTTTCCGACGCCTTGACCAGCTCCTCAGTTTTCGGAAGAATTTCCTCGTACAGCGTTATTTTCCGCCGGTCTTCCTCCGCTTCATACAGAGTGGAAGCAACCTGCGCCGCCAGGCTGTTCTCAGTATCGATTCGCTGCTGCTGAATCATTTTCTCTTTTGTTTTCGCCTGCCGTTCCGCCGCCTTGTAGCTTTCCCGCCAGATCGGCACGTTCATCTGAAACAGGATTGCGATTGCATCCCGCCCGCTATTCATCCCGCTTTGTTCGAATTGAGTCCATTCCGCGCCGACTCCCCAGTCCGGATAAAACTTCGTTCGGGCCAGCAGCGTCTCCTGTCTGGCTTCCTCCAGCATCGAATCCAGTCCCGCCAGTTGCGGATTCTTTGCCTTCAACCTTTCGATCAGCCGGGTATAATCGATTTCCGGTTTGGAAAACTCCTCTCTGCGCGGCCACTCCAGCTCCGCTTTCTCCGGCCGGTGCAGCAGCGCATTCAATCTCTCTGTCTGCGGTTGTTTCAATTCACGAAGACTGAGGAGTACTTCTTCCAGTTTCGACCGTTCGATCTGCGCCCGGATCAAATCCGGATGACTCCCCGACGCCGTCGCGTATTTTATCCGCGCCACCTCTTCAAAATGCCGCATCAGCTCTGCATTCTGCACAGCGATATCGATGGCCTCCTTAAGATATAAAAATTCATAAAATTCCTTTTTCACCCGCTGGTACAGGTCCAGCCTTATGCCTTCCATCTCCGCCCGCGCCGCATCCGCCCGCGCCTCCGCCGAACCGGCCTGTGCCTCGAGTTTCCCGAACCACGGAAACATCTGCATCACCTCGGCCATCTGTGCCATCTGCATATCCGATTGCCGGACATAATTCCCGTATCGCATCACCGGATCCGGCAGCGTTTTGGCCTGCGGAATTTCTTCCAGCGCCGCACGCCACCGGTAAAACGCCGCCTTCAAACCCGGATTGTTCAATCCGGCATACTCCAGATAATCCGAAAGCCCCGAGTTCCCATTCAGTTGCGGAAGTTCCGGCGATTCCTCCATCTTTTGATAGGGAGCAATAACGGGACTCGTTCCAGCGTTTTCTTGTCGTATCTTCGGTCTGCTTTCTCCCCCCGCGCAGCCGCCAATCAGTATGCACCCGATGATAAGACTCCGCAGAATTGCCTGATGATCTCTCATGCTCAAACCCCGCTCGAAAATAAATGTTACTCAACCGTCCTTAAAACCAACCGGTTTAAAGGCTTCAAAGTTATGGTATTTCCAGAAAGTAATAGATTACCTGATTCTAGATGTCGAAAAGAAGCAAGCCCAATGGGGAAAACCGGCCTTGGATTACTGGCTGCCGCCCCCGTGCGTCGTCCGGCTGGCAGCCGGGGGGCCGTTCCTGTTGCCAGCGTTCAACGATCACGGCCAACTCAGTCGCTA
>CAZOTP010000391.1:0-2970 GCA_964582655.1 uncultured Pirellulales bacterium
CCCCAAGCCGCCAGCTCTTCCCGTGATCGTCCGAATAAATCACGTGCGAATTGTAATGATCGGTTTCTTTTCCGTCCTTGTGATCGCACGGAATCACCAGCCGCCCTTTGTGCGGCCCCAGCCGAAGCTGAATCCCCACCCCAGGCCCCGTCGCATACCACGTCCAGCGCAACCATTTTACCGATTCCGTAATCTCCGCGGGTTTCGTCCAGCTTCGCCCGTCATCGTCCGAATGCGTCACAAATACCCGCCGCGTGTCCGTACTGGTCTGCTTCGTAATATCCCCCTCCTTGTCCTCCCCCCGGTTCCACGTCATCAGCAGCCAGATCGTCCCCGTCTCTTCATCCGCGACCGCGCACGGATTCCCGCACGTATTCTCTCCGTCGTCCCAGATCACCTCCTGCCCGCTCCACGTCCGCCCTCCGTCCTCCGACCGCTTCACCAGCATGTCGATATCCCCAAAATCGTGTACGCTGTTCTTCCGCCCCTCGCAGAACGCCAGCAGCGTCCCTCTCGGCGTCGCCAGCAGCGCCGGTATCCGATACGTATGGTACCCGTCCGTCCCCTGAACATACACATCCGTCTGAACCGGCCCCTCCACTCCCCCGCACCTCGACAAAATCAGCATCCCCGCCGCGCCGCACCAGACCATTCGAAACCATAAACCGTACCGCTGCCGCATGATATTTCCTTTCTCGGTCAATTGTGCTGGGCATTACTTCCGCCGCGGACTGACCACCGTCTGCCCGTTCGATAGGGACAACGGAAAATCGATCCGTGTATCCGAATACAGCGGCGCTTTCCCCTCCCGCATGGCTTGCAGAAGAACCGCCGCCTGCTGCCCCAGTTGCAATTCGTTGATCGTGATCGATGTCAAACGCCGGCGGATAATCGTATCCCGAACGTTTTCCCCGAATCCGATGATGGATAATTCCGCCGGCACTTGGATCCCCAGATCCATCGCCAGATGATACATGATTTCCCCCTCCGTATCCCCGCTGCAGAAAATCGCCGTAACCGCATCCTCCCCCTCCATCATCGTCTGCAGCGCGGCCCGTTTCTCCTGCTCATCCGCAAATCGATTCGCATCGTCCAGAACCATCGCTCCGTAATGAATGCGCCCTTCGCGCAGCTCCAGACCCTGGGCTTCCAGCGACTCCCGAAGCCCCTCTTCATATCCTTCCGAGATGCTGTACCGGTAGGAGCCGAAATAACCGATGGCGCGATGCCCTTTCTCCAGAAGCAGATTCCCCGCCATGCGACCCGCCTCCTTCCAGTTCCACGTCAAAAGCGGCGCTGAAATTCCCTCCACCCTCCGGTGACAGAACACCAGCGGAATACGGTTGGTCTGCAGTTGCCGCACCTGATACGCCGGCGTCGTGTGCGGGATCACCGGGACCATCGCGATCCCCGACATCTGTTTGTCGATCATCTGGAGGATAATGTTGCCCTGTTGGTCCACATTGTTGAACGAGTCGCTGGTCAAAATCTGGTTCTGCGACAGCCCCGCTCCGTGGGCAAATCCCTGAACCAGCGACGAATACAAATCCCCGCGGATCGCAGGCAGAATCAATCCAAAATCATGCACCGGCACCGTCCGCTCCCCGGGCGCTTCGCACACAAACGTCCCCCGGCCCTGTTTCCGCTCCACCAAGCCGAGTTTCTCCAGTTCCATCAATGCCTGACGAATCGTATTCCGGGCGATCTTCAACTTCCGGGCATAATAATTTTCCGAAGGGATCACATCCCCGGGCCGGTACTTCCCGCTTTGAATATCCGCCAGAATCACCTTTTTCAGCGCCTGCCACTTCGGTTCCATGCGAACATGGCTGTCTTCCTGCGATTCGTTCTGGATCAATGGATTATTTTCGTCGTTCATGAAGAATGAAAATCATTGTATGATAGTTGTTTAGTTCCTGTTTTTATAGAATACACCGCTCTTGAGAGGATAACCGATTTTTCCAGAAATTTGCAATGAGAATGCGCACAAACTTGTATAGCGCTTGTATATCCCCCTTGGGCCTCATTTTTCCTCAAATCGGGTACTGGAACAGGATGATTCGAATCCCTTTCACAAGGAACAGCACCCCGAACACCGCGATCACCCCAGATCCGATTCGCAGCATCCACAATTGGGCTTTCTCTCCCAGCCACCGGGTCCCCTGATGGCAGCTCCACGACATGCCCTCCAGCCACACCAGATCACACGACCAGTGGATCACCGTAAACAGTACAAACGCCGTCAGCCCCAGATTCCGGGCGGTTTGGATCAGGCCCAGCCCGATCGTCGCCCACCACATCAGAAAATACGGATTGGTAATCGACAGCAGAATCCCCATAACCGCCGGATGGTGCCGCAAGGCCTTTGGCTGCGCCGCCGTCTCCGCCCCGCTGGGCCGAATCCCCTGCCATGCCGTCCAGATCAGAAATCCTCCCCCCAGCACGCTCCCGACGATCTGAAACATCGGCGTTTCGATATATTCCCCGATCCCCGCCAGAATCCCGATCATCAGCGGAAATTCCACGATCCCATGACCCAACGCGATCCACCCCCCCGCGTGACGCGACCGCGCCCCCAGCGCCAGCGTCGTCGCCGACATCGGACCCGGAGCCAGCACCCCCGTCAGCGAAATCACCAGCGCCTGCAGCAGAAAAAATCCCATCTCCGGCGCCGATACGCCGGAAGCGGAATCCGCCTTCGCTGCGATTATCGTGAAAATCATCACTCCATCGTAACCGCTAATACGCGAACAACAAATACTTTTCTCCCGATAGAACACCGCCGAACGCCGGACAAGAAACAAAAATTGCCCCGCCATCCTCTTATTTAGCCCCCGATCCTCAAATCGGGGGTCCCTCTCAAATCTCAAATCGGAAATCTACCCTGTGTAAACATAACAAAAGCCCGAAGCGCTAGGGCGTGTTGCCCAATTGCCGATTTTTCTTCAGACCGTTGAGAAACGTGGAAAT
>CAZOTP010000392.1:0-2943 GCA_964582655.1 uncultured Pirellulales bacterium
ATATCCAATAAAACGGAGATGGCGATATTCTAACTCGCGGTAAGCCGTAAACGGTACACTGGTTTTCGAAACCAGCTCGATCAGCCGCTCCGACACCTCTCCGAAGTATTGATTCATTCAATACTTAGAATATCGGGCAATCAATCCGGATACTCTATCGCACCTCTTTGAAAAATACAAGTGCGGATTTCATTCTCATTTCACCCCTGCGCCCCTCGGATGGCCAAAAGAATCTCCCGAACCTGGCGGATTTCCTTAACGTCATGTACTCTAAGAATTTGCACGCCATGAAGGAGACACCATGCCACCGTCGCCGCGGTTCCAAATACCCGGTTTTCGGGATTTTCCTCATGTAAAATTTTTCCAATAAACGCTTTCCGGCTCGGCCCCACTAAAAGGGGAACACCGAGCGAATGAAAAACTTCTATATTCCTTAACAGCAACAGGTTATGTTCCAGTGTCTTGCCAAATCCAATCCCCGGATCCACAATAATTTGATCCATTTCAATCCCCTCCGCCTGGGCAAACCGAATCCGATTTTGCAAAAACTCTTTCACCTCACTTACCACATTCCCGTATGTCGGATTCTTCTGCATCGTCGCAGGCGTCCCCTGCATGTGCATCAAAACGATCCCCGCCCGACTTTCCGTAACTACTTTAGCCATAAAGGGTTCGAATGTCATCGCGGAGATGTCATTAATGATTGCCGCACCCGCTTCGATGGCCATGCGGGCTACCTGACAACTGGTTGTATCCACGCTGATGGGAACCGATGTGCGTTTGGCCAGCACCCGCAGCACCGGCTCAATCCGGCGAATCTGCTCCTCCGCCGGCACCGCCGAGGCTCCCGGCCGGGTCGATTCCGCCCCGATATCCAGGATATCCGCTCCCTCGCAAATCATCTCCTCAGCGCGCCGCAGGGCCTGTTCCGGCTCCAGATACATCCCCCCGTCGCTGAACGAATCCGTTGTGATGTTTAAAATCCCCATCAGCAGGGGTTTTCCCGTCTGTTCCAGTATTTTGCCGATGCCGCGTATCGCTTTCATTCACTTCTTTCCGCATTTTGCCTGCCGGAATCCATCCACACGCCTCAAGTTGTAAGACACCCCGTTTCCCATGTCAAGAAAACCTCCCCGTATCCTTCATTGTATATCGGTTTCATCTCGCAATCGTTTTCTGAACATTCACTGTTTGGACAGTGGAAACACGAACGATGAAAGAGTGCACTGCACAGGAATAAAAATGCATGATGCAGGGAGCATGATGAAACCGCTTCCGCCTCTTGTCGAGTACGAAAGAAGAAAGGCATAGGAAGCCGGTCGAAAAATGTCCCTGTGTCGGAGAGTTTTGTTTATTACGGGGGCGGGGATGTCGGTGAATTCAGGCCTGCCGACGTACGGGGGCATTGATGGACTGTATGATGGGGAGCGTATCGAAGAGGAGGGCGGCGTGGAGGATGCCTCATCGTATTGAATTTTTCCAAGAGCCGTAAAAATCCTGAATCTCATGAAATCTTATGATTGGGCAAACGGATGATGAACACCGCGCCCTGTCCGGGCTGGCCGCCTACCGTGATGGAGCCGTTGAGAATCTGGACGAGTTCCTTGACAATCGCCAGCCCCAGTCCGGTGCCGGGATGCTGCCGGGTGATGGAGCCGTCGAGCTGGCGGAATTTTTCAAAGATTTTCTCCCGATCTTCCTCCGGGATGCCCGGACCATTGTCTTCCACGATGATTTCAAAATGATCGGGATCGACCGGGCAGGCCTGAATCAGAATCCGGCCCTTCTCCGGCGAGAATTTGATGGCATTACTGAGCAGATTGAACATAATCTGCTGCACTTTGCCGGGATCGGATTCCACCAGTCCCAGCTGGGGATCGATCTGAATCTGTACTTCGAGAGATTTCTGTTCCATGAGGGGACGAGTGAAGTTCACCAGCGCATCGGCGATATCCTGAATGGAGCATTTTTCCCAGTGGATTTGCGCCTTACCGGCTTCCATTTTGGCCAAATCGAGAAGGTCATTGATGATGCCCAGGAGGAGTTTTCCCGAATCGAGCACGTTTTTCGCGTAGCGCTGGGATTTTTCATCCTCGCGCAAGGCGGGCTGATCGCGCAGGATTTCCGCAAATCCGATAATGGCATTCAGAGGCGTCCGAAGCTCGTGGGAAACATTCGCGAGGAATTCGCTTTTGAGCTTATTGGATTCGAACAGGGCGATGTTTTTCGCTTCCAGTTCGCCCAGCCTAAGATCCAGGGCCCGATTGGATTCCTGAAGACGGTCCTGGGAGATCTTCAGTTTTTCGAGCATGTGAAGAAACGCCTGTGCAAGCCGCTCGAATTCATCTCCGGTTTTGACGGTATCCATCGTGTCCATGACTTCCTGGAGGGAGGGTTTGTCCGCCTCGGGCTGATCGGCTGTTTGCGAATCGGGTGAGGCAAAATGATCCGCGGCTCGTCGAAGTTTTCGCACGGGGTGCAGGATGAATCGCTGGGTGATGAGATAAAACGTCACGATGGCGCAGATTCCGGCCAAAACGCCGGCCACCACGATGAAAATCCGATTGAAGAGCAGGGTTGTTCCCGTTTGTCCGGACGGCAATGTGATGGAAATGATGCCGACCAGCTGCCCCTGTGAAAATTTGGGAGTGAGATCCGGAGGCAGGGGTTCCGCCGTCTGGCCTGGAGCAGGCCGGCTGTGGCAGCCTTCGGAGAGACAGCTTCGATCTGCCCGAACGGCCCGCAGGTACCGGGCGGTCTCATTCTGCATTTGAAAAATTTCCCAGCGGTTTCTATGCTGAAGGAATTTCTGGAATCCGGACTGTTCAAATGGGGTACCGGGCAGGTCTGGGGCCTTTATCGCGGAGGGGGAGGAGGAAGGTTCCGCTTCCTTTCCATCCGACTTTGCTCCGGATGGGAAAACATCGCCTTCTTTCACCGATT
>CAZOTP010000393.1:0-2929 GCA_964582655.1 uncultured Pirellulales bacterium
TCGGACATGGACAGGCTTTTACATAAAATGGATTTTCTAGTGAACGCTTACGAAAATTTTATCTCTGGACCGAACAGCAAATAAAAGACGTCCTTCCCCTCGGTACCGCTGACCGCATTCTCCAGATCTTCCGTGTACGGCCCGCCGGTAATTTTTCGGAAGAATGTACGGGAGCCAACATTCTCCATCTAACCCAATCCGATGACGATCTGGCAAAATGGTTCGGTCTCTCAGAATCTGAATTTCTTGCGAAGCTTGAACAGGCACGAATACTCCTTTTGGAGGCCAGAAAAAAACGCATTCATCCCCACAAGGACGATAAAATCCTTACGGACTGGAATGGCCTGATGATCTCCGCTTTCGCCCGCGCGGCCGCCGTATTCGATGATTCTTCCTATTCAACCATCGCTCGCGGTGCCGCCGATTTCATCCTGACCGGCCTTACGGACAAAATGGGCCTTCTTCTTCACTGTTACCGCAACAGCGAAGCCGCTATTCCCGCGCATCTGATGACTACGCATTTTTTGTCCAGGCCCTTCTTGACCTCTACGAATTCACCTTTGAACCGCTATACCTTGAACCTGCCATACGCTTCAATCAGCAGATGATCGACCGTTTCGAAGACACATCCTCCGGCGGATTTTTTTGCTGCCTCCGACAGCGAATCGCTTCTTATCCGAAGCAAAATACTCTATGACGGTGCGATTCCCTCCGGCAATTCCATTGCCTTGCTCAATCTCCTTCGCCTTGGCCATATCACAGCCAATCCGTCCCTGGAAGAAAAAGCGGCCCGTCTGGTTCAGACTTTCACATCCGCCGTTCGTCTCGCGCCCTCCGGATGCTGCCAGTTTCTCAGCTCTTTTGAATTTACGCTCGGTCCCATGTACCATATTGTTCTCGTTGGAAACCCTGATTCTTCCGACACCCAGGCACTCCTTCGAACCATCCGTGAAGCGTTTCTGCCCAACAAAGCGGTTCTCTTCCGGTCCGGTTCCTCTGAGGATTTACCCATCATCCGGTTAGCGCCTTATCTCGATAACATCTCCGTCCCACCTCGCGCTGCGGCCTACCTCTGTGAAAACTACACTTGCCAACTTTCCTTGAGCGACCCCCAGGCTCTTTACGAAAGACTCCATGAATGGAATCCCTAGCGATTGGTCTTGCCGCAGTTTTCAAAAATGGCATAAACTGCTTTGAATGATTGACTTACGATATTTTAGGCCAATGCATAACGGATTGCGCCCTCTTCCTGATGTGATAGTAACAGGTCGCTCGGAAGGTTTTACCCGTGTACCCGATTTTCGCGGTTTCTCAATCGGTTCCTTTCAGTGAAGGACACGACGGGACCTGATGGAAGGGTTTTTTATTTGCTTGCGTCGCCGACTCTACTATAGTAAGGGAGCGTTTTTGTTAAAACGAAAGAACTGACAGTAAGGAATCCGGTTATGCGCGGAACACGATGGCTGATGTGGGTTTTATTTCTGGAGGCGATAAGTATCACTATGGGATGTCAAACAGCGAAAGTGAAGACATTTGGCGAGGATGTGGCTTTTTTAAAGCGGCATGCGGAGGTGATAGTTCTGGAAGACGAGGCCGGCAAGGCCAAGGCCGCGATTGTTCCGGATTATCAAGGCCGGGTGATGACCAGCACGGCTTCCGGCTGTCAGGGGGACAGTTTTGGTTGGCTGAATTACGATCTGATCCAAAAAGGCCTGACACAGAAACATATTAATCCATCGGGCGGCGAGGATCGTTTCTGGCTGGGACCCGAAGGCGGGCAGTTTTCCATCTTTTTCAAAGGTCCTGATCCGTTTGATTTCGATCACTGGCAGACGCCTGCCTTGATCGATACGGAAAAATTCGATATAGTCCGGAAGACTAAAAATCAGGTTCAATTCCACAAGGAAGCGAAGCTGACGAACTATTCGGGGACGGAATTTCAGTTTACCATCGATCGCGGCATCCGTTTGCTGGATCGGACAACATCGCAGGAATTGCTGGGAGCGAAGGTGCCGGAAGGGCTGGCAATGGTAACTTATGAATCGGAAAATAAAATAACCAATACCGGCGCTGCCCCGTGGACAAAAGAAACCGGAATGCTTTCGATCTGGATTCTGGGGATGTTCAAGCATTCCCCCCAGACGACGGTTGTGATTCCTTTTGTCGGCGGACCGGAAGAAAAGCTGGGGCCTAAGGTCAATGATGCCTATTTCGGGAAGGTGCCTGCGGATCGGCTGATTGTGAAAGAGGACGTGCTGTTCTTCCGCGGCGATGGCCAGTACCGCAGTAAAATCGGATTGTCGCCTCTGCGGGCAAAGCCGGTATGCGGCAGTTATGATGAATCCAAGAAGATTCTGACTATTGTGCAGTACACCAGGCCGGAAGGTTCGATGGAATATGTCAATTCCATGTGGGAGTTCCAGAAAGATCCGTTTGCCGGCGATGTGGTGAATTCTTACAACGATGGGCCTCCCTCGCCTGGGGCCAAACCTCTGGGGCCGTTTTATGAGCTGGAGACGTCTTCGCCCGCGGCGGCGCTGTCTCCGGGAGCGTCCTTGTCTCATATCCATCGAACGTATCATATCCAGGGGGACGAAGCCCGGCTGGATGGAATCGCCAAGGCTGTGCTGGGTGTCAGTCTGCAGGAGATTAAAAACGCCTTCTGATGTTTTATACGAACGGTTCTTCCGGGGTGCGCTGTATCTCGCACCCCTTTTTTATTGCATTTTTGCATAATTGGTCGTTTTTCCTGGAAAAATGGGTCGATATTAATACTACAACGCTAGAAGACATTTTGTTATTTTTAGTTTTATAAGATGTTTAAACGCGGGCAGTTACGTCATGCCCTCGGAATATCGTTATGCCGTATAAGTTAAAGAGTCTTGTTGTTATCATACCCGCCGGGATCGGCGTCCGATCTGTTCCTACG
>CAZOTP010000394.1:0-1272 GCA_964582655.1 uncultured Pirellulales bacterium
GGGAGGGTATCTGGTATTCCAGCATCTTAACTAATGCAAACGGTGTGTATGTTTCGGGCAACTACGCCTATATGGCTCATGGTAATGCAGGTCTAGAAGTGATTAATATTTCAAATCCGGCAACACCGGTGCGAGTGGGCAACTGCGATACCAGCGGTCATGCCTATAGTGTGTTTGTTGCGGATGACTTCGCTTACGTTGGAGACGAGGAGGAGGGTTTGCAAGTGATCGATATTTTCAACCCGTCGTCCCCTGTTCGTGTGGGCGGCTTTGACACCAGCGATTATGCCGTTGGTGTGGCAGTGGCGGACGGCATCGCCTATGTGGCAGATAATTCCGCCGGGTTACAGATCATTGACGTCTCCAATCCTGCGATACCTGAGTGGGTAACAAGCTATAACACTAACGGGTATGCCTATGGTGTAGAAGTAGCAGGAAGCTATGCCTATGTGGCACATGGTAGCGCAGGTCTTCAAGTGATTGATGTTACAAATCCGATCTTTCCGGTAAGAGTGGGCGGCTACGATACCACAGGAAGTGCATGTGCTGTGATTGTGTCTGGCAATTACGCTTATGTGGCTGATGGCGATCAAGGACTACAGGTGATTGACATTTCCAACCCGGCAAGACCGGTATGGGCGGGACACTGTGTTACCAGTGGGAATGCCTATAGCGTAACGATGGCCGGAAACTATATCTATGTGGCCGAACGCGATATAGGAATCGAGGTGATTGACATTTCTAATCCATCTGTTCCAACACGAGTTGGCGGTTATGACACCAGCGGATATGCCAATGATGTTGCGGTGTTGGGCAACTATATTTATGTGGCAGATGCATCTTGTGGATTGGCGATTCTGCGGGTTGGGCCGGACGGGGATGTAACGGGAGATATGCTAGTGGATGAAGCGGACCTGGTAAAGTTCTGTTCGTACTGGTTGGAAGGGTGCGGGGGACCGGGCTGGTGTGAGGGATGTGATTTTAATCAGAGTGGTCGAGTGGATTTGCTGGACTTTACGGTATTGGGGAAAGACTGGTTCCAGCCTTGAAAATGAAAAAGAGAATGAGTTTAGCTGGGGTTTATTTCTCATGAGGACTACAGTATGGCCGAGAAGAGGAATGAGGCGGGTCTGTGGATAAAGCGGGAGGAGGGATGGGCGGAGGAGAACCTGGGGGCGGAGCTGAACAAGGCCCTCGTGGTGGTCGAGGACGCCCGCGCGGAATACAACGCGCGCCGCGCCAAGCTCGAGGTGCTGCGGGGCACGCCGGTGG
>CAZOTP010000394.1:1282-2924 GCA_964582655.1 uncultured Pirellulales bacterium
ATGGAGTGGCCGAGTGTTACCTCTGCAACTTCCATTGCCGGAGTGCGCCCGGAAAGACAGGAGTGTGCCGGGTCCGCAAAAACATCGACGGCGCCCTCTATTCCCTCAACTATTACGCCCTCTGCTCGGCCAACATTGATCCCATCGAAAAAAAACCGCTCTTCCACTTCCAGCCCGCCAGCCGCAGCTTCTCCATCGCCTGTCCCGGCTGCAACTTCCAGTGCGATTTCTGCCAGAACTGGCAGATCAGTCAGTCCCCGCGAATGCAGGGCACTTTCCTTCAGGAAGACTTCACCCCACAGGCCCTCGTCCAGGCCGCCCTCCGCAACCGCTGCCGCAGCATCTCCTACACCTACACGGAACCGACGATCTTCATGGAATTGTGCTCCGACACAGGCAAACCCGCCCGCGCCAGCGGCCTTAAAAACGTCTTCGTCAGCAATGGCTACATGACCACCGAAGCCATCGACTTTGCCCGCGATTTCCTCGACGCGATCAACGTGGATCTCAAGGCCTTCACCGAAGAGTTTTACCGCGATATCTGCAAAGCCAGACTCGCCCCCGTCCTCGATACCCTCCGCTATATCGCCAAAAATACCGATATCTGGCTCGAAATCACCACCCTCATCGTTCCCGACCTCAACGATTCCGACGAGGAACTCCAGAACATCGCCAGATTCATCGCCGATGAACTCGGCGCCCACATCCCCTGGCACGTCAGCCGCTTCCATGGCGATTTCCACCGCAACGGCGCCGATGCCACCCCCGCCGCGACCCTCCGCCGCGCCTACGAAATCGGCCGCCGCGCCGGCCTTCAGTATGTTTATGTCGGAAACCTCCCCGGCTCCGAATACGAAAACACCCTCTGCCCAAAATGCAGTCAGCTCCTCATTCAGCGCCAGGGATTCCGCGTCACACAGTTCAGTCTCCTCAATTCCGCCTGCCCCTCCTGCGGCAATCCCCTCCATGGAATTGACTTGCAGCCGGTCCAATAATGTTTTAAGCTCAGGCATGGGTTTGAAAAATCGAGTGCACGCTTCCATTTTGTCGATGATTTCAAAAATTTTCGTGGGATCGGCATTATTTTTTTTTACAGGCTGTCAAACGACAGATATCCCTTCCCAGTCCGTTGACCGTCTGCTGGTTCAGGCGGAAGACCGCAATCTCGCAGACACCAAACGCCTCGTTGTCTTCGAAGAGATCCAGCGAAGAGAGCTCACCGCCCAGCAGAAGGAAACCTTCTTTCAAATCCTCTCCCGCATCGCAGGCTCTCCCCTCCATTCCCCCCTCATCCGCCGCCAGGCCGGGGATATCCTAATCCAACGATACTCCGATCAAGCTTCGCTCCCCCTGAGCGAAGCCCTTCTCAATATTCCCGAACCGGAGCTCCAGAAGCAATTTCTGGATGCCGTTCAAGCCTCAAAAGATCCCCGCGCCTTGCCCAACCTTGTTCTTTTTCTCGATCAGCAGGAGGATTCCTCCGCGATCCGCCCGGACATCATTCTCGCCGTTGAAACCATTTCCGCCTTACCCTTGCCGGACCTCCTTTGGGCGTTGCTTCACGACTCCGCACAGCCCCTCATTGTCCGCCTCGCCGTCCTGAACCAGTATCAAAAACATCTGGGCTCTGCCACCGTCCTCA
>CAZOTP010000395.1:0-2917 GCA_964582655.1 uncultured Pirellulales bacterium
GGAGGAGGAGACGGCGTGGCTGTTCGGGGCGGAGGCGATGAAGTCGGCTCAGAGAGGGCGGGCGCGGGGGCGCCGGGCGGGTTCGGAGTCGGGGTATTATACGCTGCGGGGCGTGGAGAGCTGGGCGATGATGCGCTGCCACCGTTTTGGGGAGAGGCCGGGGCATGCGGATCTGCTGCACGTGGATTTGTGGTGGAAGGGGATTAATTTGCTGCGGGATAGCGGGACGTTTCAGTATAATTGCGGGGCGCCGTGGCAGCATTATTTTCGCTCGACGGCGGCGCACAACACGATGGAGGTGGACGGGCAGGACCAGATGCAGCCGGCGGGGCGGTTCAACTGGTTTTACTGGGCGCGGTCGAAGTGCACGCTTCATCACGAATTTGCAGATGGGTCGGCGGGTGTGATGCAGGGGGAGCACTATGGGTATGAGAGGCTGGCGAAGGGATTGATTCACCGGCGGGCGGTGGTGCGGATGAAAGACGAGTGCTGGATTGTGATTGACGATCTGCTGGGGGAGGGGGAGCATGAGGTTGCGGTGCGATGGCAGATGGAGGATCTGCCGATGTCGGTGGAGAAGAATACGGTGACGGTGAAAACGCCTTCCGGGGAGGTGCAGCTTGGCATGGCGGGGACGCAGGAGGGGATTCTGGAGCGGAGGATGGGGTCGCCGGCGCCCTGCGCGGGTTGGAAGTCGATGTATTACGGAGAGCGGACAGCGGCGCCGTGTATTGCGTACGGGGGTCGGTTTTCGCTGCCGGTGCGGATTGTGAGTTTGCTGCGGCTGGAGGAGTCGGTGATGAATCTGCGGTTTACGGAGGAGCGGGAGGTGTCGTGGTACTGCAAAAAGAGGGAGACGAAGTGCGTTTTGAAATTGACGCCGCTGGCGGATGCGAAGGAGTGTATCGCGGAATCGCTGACGGCGGATCATCAGGTTCTTATGCTTACAGGAAACTAAAGTATGCACATTTTGCTTGTTCATCAGTATTTTCTGGGGAAGAATGACGCGGGGGGATCGCGGTGGAACCAGTTCGCCAAGTACTGGTCGGAGAAAGGGCATCGGATCACGGTGCTGGCGGGGACGGTGCATTACGCCTCGGGGAAGAAGATGCCGGAATACAAGGGGAAGTTTATCGTTCGGGAGCAGGAGCGGGAGGGCGTGGAGGTGTTTCGGTGTCATGTGAGCGAGAGTTACAATAAAAGTTTTATGGGGCGATTCTGGGCGTATCTTTCGTTTGCGTTCAGTTCGATCTGGGCGGGGCTGTTCCGGGTAGGGAAATGCGATGTGATGATCTGCACGTCGCCGCCTTTGACGGTGGGATTGACGGGTTGGATTTTGAGCAAGTTCAAGAAGGCCCCGATTGTATTTGAGGTGCGGGATTTGTGGCCGGAATCAGCGATTGATACGGGAGTGCTGAAGAACAGGCTTCTGATCCGGATGTCGTACTGGCTGGAGAAGAAAATTTACAGCAGCGCCAGCTGGATCAATGTGCTGACGCCGGCGTTTCAGGATACGCTGATCGCGAAGAAGAACGTGCGGCCGGAGCGGATCAGCATGATTCCCAACGCGGCGGACCTGGATATTTTCACGCCGGGGGAGCGGACCAACCGGGTGCGGAAGGAGCACGGGCTGGGGGATTCGTTCGTGGTGACGTACGTGGGGGCGCACGGGGTGGCGAACCGCCTGATTCAGATGCTGGAGTCGGCGAAGATTTTGAAGGGGAAGGCGCCGGATGTGAAGATTCTGCTGGTGGGGGACGGGATGGAGAAGCCGATGCTGAAGGAGAAGGCGGCGGAGTGGGGTCTGGACAACGTGGTATTTGTGGATTCGGTGTCGAAGGAAAAAATTGTGGATTACGTGGCGGCGAGCGACGTGTGCACGGCGGTGCTGAAGAGGGTCGATACGTTCAAGACGGTGTATCCGAACAAGGTGTTCGATTACATGTCGGCGAAGCGGCCCATTATCATCGGGATCGACGGGGTGGCGCGGAAGCTGGTGGAGGATGCGCAGGCGGGGATTTACACGGAGCCGGAGAACGCGGAGGAGTTCGCGGCGGCGGTGCTGCGGATGAAGGGGGATGCGGGGCTGTGCCGGCAGTTCGGCGAGAACGGGTTGCGGTATGTGCAGAAGAATTTCGCCCGGAATGTTCTGGCGGACCAGTATCTGGACCTGATTCTCCGGGAGGTCATTCCGCATGCCGGGCAGAAGGCGGTGAAATGACGATTGTGTATGAACCTCTGACGGAAGGGCATGCGGAGGAGGTGGCGGCGCTTCATGTGCGGGCGATCTCGACGGGATTCATCAGTTCGCTGGGGATGAAGTTCGCCCGTTCGCTGTACCGGGCGATTGCGCTGTGCCCGCACGGATTCGGGATTGTGGCCAGGGAGGGGGAGGCGATTCTGGGATATGTCAGCTTCGCGACGGATATTCACCGGCTGTACCGGACGGTGCTGTGGCGGAGCGGATGGAAATTTTCCCTTTTGCTGGTCCGGCATATGTTTCGCGGGAGAACCATTCGGAAGATTCTGGAGACGCTTTTTTATCCTCGCCGCACGCGGCATCTGAACCTGCCTAAGGCGGAGCTTCTGTCGATCGTGGTGTCGGAGGAGGCGCGAGGGCGGGGTATCGCGGCGGGCCTGATCGGCAAGGGGCTGGAGAGCTGCCTGTCGCAGGGGATAGCGGATGTGCGGGTTTTGGTGGCGGCGAGCAACGCAGCGGCCAACGCCTTGTATCAGAAATGCGGGTTTCAACTGGCGCAGCAGATTTACAATCATCAGGGCCTGAGCAATATGTACGTGGTGAAAACGAAATCATAAGAATACGGAAATGGAAAAAACAAAAAGCCTCCGGATCATTCGGGAGGCTTTTTTTATGCGCGGGAAAAAGGAGAAGGCCGGTTACGGAATCACTTTGTTA
>CAZOTP010000396.1:0-2915 GCA_964582655.1 uncultured Pirellulales bacterium
CACCCCTTACAAATGATACATCCCCTGCCTCCATACGCCATTCAGTGCTGCCGCTATTCCGTCTTGCTTGTTTTCATCAGAGGTTTACCCTCTCACCGCTGCAGATTCGGATAAACCTCTTCAGTGTACCTTTGTCAATATATTTTTACCTGTACGAAAAAAGCTCTCGGCCGGTTGCCGGGAGCTTATCTCCATAGCGGACGGGTCACACCCATCGGTTCTATTTTTATCAGGATTTCTTTTTCGCCAGTCCAACCGGCGTATGGTAAGGTCGTTGATATTTGCAAAACGGAAACTCTGCCTAAAAACAAGCGGCGAAGATGTATCGCTTCGCCGCATTTCTGAATTGGCTGTCCGTAACCGCGATTATTGACGTCCGGAAACCAGCTGTTCGACCACCTTGGGATCCGCCAGCGTGGAGGTGTCGCCGATCTGGTCCACGGCCCCTTCGCTGATTTTCCGAAGGATTCGCCGCATGATTTTTCCCGAACGAGTCTTGGGCAGCGAGGGGGTGAACTGAATCTTGTCCGGTGTCGCGTGAGGCCCGATCTCCTTACGGACCGTCTTGACCAGCTCCTGAATCAACTGATCCGAGGGCGAATGCCCCGTTTTCAGCGTCACATAGGCATATATCCCCTGGCCCTTGAGGTCGTGAGGCATTCCCACCACGGCCGCCTCGGCCACCGACGGATGCTTGCCCAAGGCCCCTTCCACTTCCGCCGTACCCAGGCGATGCCCGGAAACGTTGATCACGTCATCGACGCGCCCCGTAATCCAGTAATATCCATCCTCATCGCGGCGGCAGCCGTCGCCGGTGAAATATTTGCCCGGGAACATGCTGAAGTACGTCTGAATAAACCGCGGATGATCGCCATAGACTGTGCGCATGATGCCGGGCCATGGGAATTCAATGCACAGATTCCCGCTGACGCCGTTGCCCTCGATCCGCTTGCCATTCTCATCCACCAGCATCGGTCGAATGCCAAAGAAAGGCAGCGTGGCCGAACCCGGCTTGGTGGGCGTGGCACCCGGCAGCGGCGTAATGAGAATCCCGCCCGTCTCCGTCTGCCACCAGGTATCCACGATCGGGCAGCGTTCTTTGCCGATGACCTTGTAATACCAGTGCCACTCCGGGCTCTTGATGGGTTCCCCGACCGTGCCGAGAACCTTCAGAGTGGACAGGTTGCTCTTTTCGACCCAGGAGTCGCCTTCTTTCATCAGAGCCCGAAGCGCCGTCGGAGCCGTATAGAAAATATTGACCTTATGTTTTTCAATCACCTGCCAGAACCGGCTGAAATCGGGATAATTCGGCACTCCTTCGAACATGATGGAAATCGCGCGGTTGCACAGCGGGCCATACACGATATAGCTGTGCCCCGTCACCCACCCGATATCCGCGGTGCACCAGTAAATATCGCCGGGCTGGTAATCGAAGACATATTTGTGCGTCATCGCCGCATACACCAGATACCCGCCGGTCGTGTGCAGCACCCCTTTGGGATGCCCTGTCGATCCCGACGTGTACAGGATAAACAGGGGATCTTCCGCATCCATCACTTCGCAGGGGCATGCTGCCGCTTCCTTCGAAACAATGTCATCCCACCATACATCCCGCGTCGCCTTCATCGGAACCGCATGCCCCGTGCGTTTCACCACGATGATGTGCTCGATGCTCGGACAGTTCCCCGCCGCCTCATCCGCGTTGGTCTTCATGGGAATATCCGATTTCTTTCCGCGAAGCGCCGTATCCTGCGTAATCAGAATCTTGCAGGTCGAATCGTTGATTCGTTCCGCCAGAGAATCCGGGCTGAACGCGCCGAACACCACGCTGTGAACCGCCCCGATCCTGGCGCAA
The DNA here is from genome assembly GCA_964582655.1 of uncultured Pirellulales bacterium. Classification (GTDB taxonomy): domain Bacteria; phylum Planctomycetota; class Phycisphaerae; order Sedimentisphaerales; family SM23-30; genus CAZOTP01. The sequence continues at coordinate 1,856 of CAZOTP010000396.1, forward strand.
GCGAGCATCGCAATGGGAAGCTGGGGAATCATCTGCATGTACATGCAGACGCGGTCCCCTTTTTTCACGCCCAGTTTCTTCAGGGCGTTGGCAAACCGGCAAACCTGATCCAGAAGTTCTTTATAGGTGATTTTCTTGTCTTCGTGGGTGTCGTTGCCTTCCCAGATCAAAGCCGTTTGTCCGCCTTGACCGGCCTCCACGTGGCGGTCCAGGCAGTTGTAACTGATATTGAGTTTTCCCCCTTTGAACCATTCGATGAATCCCTGATCGAAATTCCAGTCCAGAACCTGGTCCCATTTCTTATACCAGCTTACAAACTTTTCCGCCTGTTCCGCCCAAAAGGCCTGCGGATCCTCCACGGATTGTTTGTACATTTTCTGATAGGTGGCCATATCAATCGCTGTTTTACCTTGAATGGCCTTGGGGACCGGATACGTCGGAATACCGCTTGCGACCTCAGTCATGTAAAAACTCCTTATAAAAAAGATTTTATATCCGAGTGACTGATATCCAAGATGCAAAAACAGAGATCGTACTTGAATGTCTGGACCTATTATAGAACCGTACCGGAAAAATGCAATATAAAATCTGCTTTATATGTCGCGGAATTGATTTATTTTGTCAGTTGATTCTAATCGAGTTTCAAACTTTTCGGCTAAACTGGAAATTCTTTTCTAAGCGGCAGTTACGTCCTATAATGGAATCCCATGGATCGGAAATATTTTTAGGGCCTTCCAAAATCCTTTAGAATTCTTTTTTTAGTTATGCATTTTGGGCCTGCCGGAAATGCTGATTTTTTAATTAGTTACCATTTTTATATCGCTCTTAACTCTTTTTGGACATACCTTCTTTCTCTTGTTGGGATCACCTCGTATTGCTACGAGGTTGAAAAAATCTGTTTTACATGTTATGATTTAGAACTTAGGAAGGCACTTTGGATGTCAAAGCCCGTCAGACATCCCTGCACGGCGCTTACCTGTTGTTTCCTAAGTAGATGATAATGCCATTGCGTCCCTGGATGCAACAGAGGAACCGATTCGTGAGCAAGGTTTTCGGGATC
>CAZOTP010000397.1:0-2877 GCA_964582655.1 uncultured Pirellulales bacterium
ACGCATCAATAAAAGATCTTTCCGGCTCGTTTTCCCGCTCATTTCAAAGAAATTCTAATAACTGGGTACTCATGGATCAGTATATGATCCGAACCATGGTGTTTTTCTTGCAAAAGAGCACTGATTTCTCTAGAATCCAGCCGATTTGGATCCGATAGCTTATATATTTACGGAATCAGGAGAGCCAAACAATGCCCGGCGGCTGGAACAATAAGTTATGGATGTTTTGGGGGTGGATTTTCGCCCTTGCATTGCTTTCGACAGGTTGTGCACAGTCCGCTCGAAAAGGCTTGGAAGTAAGATACTATTATGCGGAAACCGCCGATGGCAAAGAACTGGTCCTGCGGCGGTATAAACCGGCCGATCTGGCGGCCGACAAAAGCCCTGTAATTCTTTGTCACGGCTTAAGTTACAACATGTTATTCTGGGATCTCGATCCCAGAGTGTCCCTGCCTCTCTATCTGTCGGATGCCGGCTACGATGTCTGGCTTCTCTCCCTTCGTGGCGCCAGTCCCAGCACCCAGCCCCTGAATAGCGCCTTGCGAAAACTGGGACGATTCCGCTTTGATGAACAAGCCCTTCTGGCCCGAAAAAACAAGCTGAAAACCATCACCATGGCCGATTGGTCCGTCGATGAACATATCGATCTGGATGTGCCCGCCGCGATTGACCGCGTCATCCAGGAAACCGGTCATGACAAGATTCACTGGATCGGCCATTCGATGGGAGGTATGATTCTGTTCGGCTATCTGCAGGTGAATCCTCATGCCGCGGCCAAAGTCCGGAGTTTTGTAGCCGTTGCGGCCCCCATGACCGTTTTCCACCCTGTCAACGATCCCTTTACACTGCTTATCGAAGCCGAAACCGCTCTTTCCGTCGGTTCCAAAATCGTCGGCAGCAGCGCTCCGGCGGCACTGGGAACCCTTTTTGGAGATCTGGATACGCCCCTGGACAAACTTTTTTACAACGGCCGTAATATGGATTCAGAAATTATCAAACGGCTATCCTATCTGGCCGAAGAAGAAATGTCCGCCAGCCAGATGAAACAGCTCATCGGCATGGTTCGCACCGAACGGTTTACCTCCCTCGACGGGAAACGTGATTATACCGCCATGCTCAATCTGGTAAACACCCCCACCTTTTTTCTCGCCGGAACCGTGGATAACATGGCCTCCCCCGCCGCCATGCAGTTTGCCTACCGGCAGATTATCAGCGATGATAAGAAATTCCGCCTTTTCGGCCGTGTTAACGCGCAGAAAGAAGATTATGGCCATGACGACCTGATCATCGGACGAAACGCCAAGCAGGAAGTCTATCCCCATATTCTCGACTGGCTCCGGGATCATCCTTGCGAAAACCGAGATCCCCAGCTCCTGCTCCAGCCCAAGCCCATTTCCGGGGCAAACTGATTCCGGAAGCCATGAAACATCTGTTTATCGCTCGGCAACCTGAATCAGAAATTCCGCCATCTGTTGAACCGACGGGCTATCCGGAACCATCTCCATTGTCCCCGAACTGGATATCATGATGTTAAACGCTAACTCCGCCAGCACGCGACTGTCCAGGTCTTGCCGTATGGATCCCGACTGCTGCCCCTCATCAATCGTTTCTTGCCAGAATTCCAGAATGGGATGAACCGTTTCCCGAATCAAATCGCTCCACGAGCCGCTCTGGAAAGCCGACTCTTGCATTATACGGCATAAAAACCTTCCATAACGCCATGTTCCATTTTCATGCAGCCGTATTACCTGTTCCATCGCCATACGGATCGACGCCTCTGGTCTGGCCTGGTTTTGAACCGGACCGATGATCTCCCGTTCCACTTCACGCCGGGTTTCTCCAAGCAACGTGGAAACCAGAGAAGCCTTGCTTTTAAAATAATAGTAAAACGCTCCTTTGCTCAGGGAAACCGCTTCCAGAAGATCCCGGGTGCTTGTCGAGAAAAAGCCCCGCTGCGAAAACAGTCGTAGCGCCGCCCCAATAATTTCATTCCGGGTGATTTCGCCCCGGGAGGATGTTTCCATGCATATGACTCCTTGCCTATGGCACACTATCCTCCCCGGCTGACCTTGTCAAGCATGGGAATGCCCGCCCTTGGGATGCTGGCCCCCAGACGCTTCTCTGGACAACAAAAAACCGGGCACTTTCATACCCGGTTCTGACAAAAATTCATATTCCAAAATGAAGAGGAGATTGTTTCGGATTTATCTGGCCTGCTCGTCTGCATGGTTCAAAATGCGCTCTTTGAGACGATACATCAGAGAAAGAGCCTTATCGCCAAACAGCTCAATCTGCCCCCCTGCAGCGATCAGTTCCGCCGTCTGACGTTGACTATCCCCGTTAACCAGTACCGTCGGACCGCTTTTCCCGGGAACCAAAAAAAACAGTGTCACCAAGACCCCGGAGAAAAACGCCATCAGCATTCGAAATAATCCAAGTTTCATAGGCTGCCTCACCTGGCCGGAAGATTTATGCAACCGGCTACTAAACCATACAATGCAAGGTCCGTCCCGGACAAGCGGCAAACCCTGAATTAGGGTACAATTTTTCACATACCCTGTTCTGGCGTATCAGATTTACCGGATTTACGTCTTAAGCCGTCTGGGCAGAATCCTTTACTTCTTCCTGACAGAGGCCGATAACTAATTGTCTGACAAACAGTTAGAACTTCTCAATAAATTTTGGTTTTTACACAATTTTTTCGATATAATATCGGGTTAATGTCTATCAGATATTATGTGAGTTACTGCCTCTTTTAGCCGATACAGGAGATCGCAAACATGAATCGCAAACTCATGTGTTCCATAGCCGTTTTTTTCGGTTTCTTGGCTGCTTCGACCATCGCGGGGGCGCAACAGGGGAAGATTCAGATTGCTA
>CAZOTP010000398.1:0-2856 GCA_964582655.1 uncultured Pirellulales bacterium
TTCTGCGAACCATAAAGCATCCTTTCCGGAGCGGAAACAGAAAATTTATAATACTATAATCATTTTATGTTATGACATCCTATTGTGTCAATCCCAATATCGGGGAATACACGCCGGCTTGGAAAGTCATAACTATTTATATATCGATGATTTATAATTTACATTGAGAGGTATAGACCAGTTTTTCCTGATTTGACATCCAATGTTTTTCGGTCCTGATTTTAAACGAGGCGAAACACCGATGTTCGGTATTTTTCAAACGACAGTGTCGTTTTGTTTGGGGGGATTTTATCCGTACAGACACGAGCTGATTCGGATGCCGCCTGGCATGATTTCGGCATGACCGGGGTTCAGAGCCTCATCGCGGTCAAGCAGGAAGCCATGGCGAGAGCGGCGGTTTCCACCCGTAAAACCGTGGAAGCCAGGCGGACGGGATCTGCCGGAAGGGATTGAAGCATCGCGAGTTCGTCCTCGGTGAAGTCGCCTTCCGGGCCGATGTACGCGATGCAGTCGGAAGCCGTCCAGTCCATACGAAGTTTCGCGATTGGCACTCCGGAGATGCTTCCGTAGAGAAGGCGAGCGCGGGGATATTCATTTTGGAACCGCTCCAGGCTTTCAGGGAACGGCAGAGGGGGATCGATGGCGGGCAAAAAAATCCGTTTGCACTGCTTGGCCGCTTCCGCGGCGAGGGTCTGATAGCGGGTCAGGATATTTTCTCCGGAAGGCCGCTTGACGGTCCGTTCGAATACCAACGGGGTGATGCGGTCCACGCCCAGCTCGGTGCATTTTTCCAGCAGCCATTCGAAGCGGTCGCCTTTGGCCATCGAGGCGGCGATGACAATCCGACCCGTTTGACGGGGGTGGGACACCTCCCGCCGCTGGATGGCAATCTGCACTAGTTTTGGGGTGACGGACTCAATCATCCCGTACGCAATAATTCCCCTGCCGTCGAGGATTTCGACGGGGTCTCCGTGCCGTAGCCGCAACACTTCTCGAAGATGATGAGCCTGTCGGCTGTCGAGGATGATTCGGTCGTTGCTTATCGGACTGTGGAAAAAGCGTTTCACGGCCATATCAGTATCCAAAATCCCGGTGAAGGATAAAAAAATCGTTTAAGCGTTAAATTCATAATCCGCATGGTCGATACAGGGAATACAACCAGCATCAATGGATTATACCGTCAAACTGGAATTGGTGCTATTGGAGTTTTTTATGACGAACCTGAACCCGGAGAACGGCAAGGATCCCCAAAAGGATCCGGCATCTTCCCAAGGCCAACCTGCCCCGGCAGGCGGCGCCGGGGAAGTGATTCCGTCCGGGGATTTGGAGAAAGCTCTGGATTATACGAAAACTCAATTAAGGGAACTTGAACGCAAACTTGGAGAGGAGAAATCCATGAATACCGTCAAAGATCCGCCGAGCGGGGCCCGGACTGCTGTGTCGCCGGGGAAAACCACGGCAGAGGCGAATGCCGGAGATGTGGATCAGACCCTGGCGTCGCTGGAACGGGACCTGGCACAGCTTACTCAGGAAGTCTCGCAGGACACTGCCGGGATAACGGCGACGACGGAGAATCCTGCGTCGCCGTCCACCGCACAAGGCTCGATCGATGATTTACTGGCGGATTTATCGGAGGAGCTGAATTCGGTAACGAATCCCGTAGAGGAGAAATCCGCCTCGACAAACGACATTGCGGCCGGGGCTTCTGCGCCGGCGGGGGGTTCCACGGAATCTGGAACGGCTCTCCCGCCTCCGGTTCAGGATATTATTGAAAAGTTCCCCGGGGAAGTCGAATCGGCACCGGATTCGGGAGCCTCTTCGGATGCCCAGCCAGCCAAATCGGCTGAGAAGGATGTTCGGTCCATTATTGATCATTTGCCGGATGTGGAAGGGGCTGTGGAACCCGAGGGTGCCGCTGCCTCGGCTCTCCAGTCAGAACCGGCGAAGCCGGAGCCTTCCCAAGCGGCGGAAGATCCTTTTGCCGCGTTTGCCAAGGCCAAAGACGGCAAATCCAAATCCAAGCCGGCGGTCCCGTCGAAGATCGAGGCGATCAGCGAGGATGAGCAGGTGGTGCTGAAAGAGCTGGATCAGGCGGAAAAAAACTTTCACAACGGCATGCCTTCCGCTCCCGCGGCCCCCGCGGCGCTGGTTCCCCCGCCCGCTCCCGCCTCGATGCCGATCGCCAATGCGTATGCCGGATTTTCGGTTCCAGAGAAAGTTCTGATTTACGGGATGCAGGTCGCCAACAAGCCGTTTTCGTTCGTTGGGGCGAGCACTCGCGATAAAATCGGTATAGCGGCGGTTGTTACGCTGATTGTAACCATGCTGGCCGGGGGCATCTTATTGTATTTTCATTGATTGCCGTCGGATTTGACGCATCCGCCCCTCCTTGATAACCGGGATTTTTTCCCGGCAAGGGGGCATTTTTTGTTCATTCCCCATTGAAAAGGGATTGATTCAGCGGGAGTTATGGATTTGAGGGATACTCTATCTACCTGTAAAACAAAACGATATAAATAGCCGCATCGCACTAAGTACGATTCTGGTGAGGAGTTTTGTCTGGCCAGGATTTTGGGGCCGTTTTTCTATCGTGGGGAAAATTAATTTGACAAGGGCGGTCATGGTCCGATATACTGACAACTTGATTCGTTAACCGAGATTTTCTATCTATAGCCAATCAGACTGGTACATTACGCCGCATCGTTGATGATCCTCGGTAGAATACGGCATTCGGATGGGAAACTGGATTAGAGAGAGGATTGTGCGGCGGAGAGGAGATGAGGAGTATGATGAGAAGAGTAGTTGGCATGGTTCTGTTCTCGGGGCTGTGGGCGGGATTGTTCTCCAATGGAGCGG
>CAZOTP010000399.1:0-2855 GCA_964582655.1 uncultured Pirellulales bacterium
GGCTTAACCGGGATGCGAGGGGGGAGTGGCAATATTTTCTGGATCCCGAGAAAAGCGTGGGATACATCCGGCTGACGAATTTTTATGAAGAAACAACGCCTCGCCTTCGGGAGCTTTTGCTTCGATTGCGAGCGCAGGGAATGAAGGGGCTGATTTTGGATCTTCGAAACAACAGCGGGGGATTTTTAAGCACGGCCGTGGATGTGGTCAACATGTTCATCGAGGAAGGAGTGATTGTCAGCACGCGGCGGCGGGGGGGGGAACCGGCGGAAGTGGATATGGCCGAACGGGCCAAGACGATCGACGCGGAGATGCCTCTGGTAATACTGGTGAACGGAATTTCGGCGAGCGCATCGGAAATTGTTTCCGGTTCGCTTCAGGATCACAAGCGGGCGCTGATCGTGGGAACGCATACCTACGGGAAAGGGAATGTGCAGACGATTCAGCCTCTGGCTCCATCGAAGGCAGAACTGAAGATCACCATCGCGTATTACTATCTGCCAAGCAATCGCCGCGTACACCGGAATCCGGAGGATAAGCTGAGCAAGGATTACGGGGTGAAACCGGACCTGGTGGTGGAATTGGCGGGCAAACAGATTACCGAGATGATGAAGGTCCGGCGGGAATCCGGCATTCTTCACCAGAACGGGAGCGGAACCGGGAGCTGGACCGTGTACAAAGCGGACGAGATTGTGCAAAGCGATCCACAGCTGGAAATGGCCATGATCTGCCTGAAGGCGAAAATGATGGCCCAACAGATGGGGATCAACGATACGTCCCGCCAGATCGTGAAACAATAATCATTCAAGCGGCTTTCGATATTTCACCGCTGGAAAACCCAATTTGGGGTGGATTGATAACGGGTCTCGCTTTCAATTCTGTTTCTGCCGATAGGTTCGGATTCTTTCGGCGTGGTCTTTTTCTTCCTGATTGAGCCGCTGAAAGATGCGAATTACGGAAGTCACCGGCTCTTTCTCCATAAATTGCTGAAAATGGGCTTCCCCGACCGCCTGTTCGATATCCAAGGCGATTTGGAATGTTTCCTGGCGGGCCGGGGGGGCGATTTCGTATTTTTGGATAAGACCGACAAGGCGTTCATTGGCATTGTGAATCTCCTCCAGAGAGGGACAAACCAGTTCTTCGGGAAAGATCCCCGCCGGCAGGAAGATTTCCAGGCCGGATCGCAAGATCGAGGCATGATTTTTTTCTTCCTCCGATAAAACCCACCAAAGCGAAGAATCTTCGGGATAACTCCGATTGAAGATCCAGTATAACTTGGCGGTATTTAGTTCGACCTGGATGCTTTCTTCGATGAGAGCCCGGAGACTTTGTTTCCTATCGAAGTCCATATATGAAAAACTCGTTTCAAAATGTTCCCTGTTCCCTGCGTTATTGTATCTGCGTTTTGATAAATATCCAGCAGGACTGTTCCGAATGCCAGAGCCCTATGCCGGCTAAAAACGCCGTTTTTTTCGGCGAGATGGATGTTTGTTCGCTTTGCCGCGTCCTTCGCCGGAGGAGGGGCGGAACGCCTGTTTTGGTTTCGAATGTTCTCGGTCTCCGCGGCGGTGTTTGCCCGATTTGGGGAGAGGTTTGGGGGCGGGTCCTTCGGGGCGAGCGATGGTGAAGGATTCGCAGGTTTTTGCTTCGAATTTCCGGCCGATGAATTTTTCGATTTTTTGGAGGTGGAATTCCTCGTCGGGAGCGACGAAGGTAAGGGCGTCCCCCGTAGCGGCGGCGCGGCCTGTACGGCCGATGCGATGGATATAGTCTTCGGGGAAGGTGGGGACATCGTAATTAATCACGTGGGAGATCCCCTCGACGTCGATGCCTCGCGCGGCGATGTCGGTGGCGACCAGGACCTGGTATTTTCCGGCTTTGAACCCTTCGAGGGCCTGGAGCCGCTGCTGCTGGGTGCGATCGGAGTGAATGGCGACGGCGGAGATGTCTTCCCGTTTGAGTTTGTAGGTGATTTTATCGGCGCCGTGTTTGGTGCGTGAAAAAATCAGGACGCTGTACATGCTGGTGTTCCGCAGCATGTGCAGCAGGAGCTTCATTTTATTGTCTTTTTCGACGGGATAGATGTGCTGGGTGACGGTATCGACCGGATTCTGCTGGCATCCGATCTGGATCATCACAGCGTCTTTTTGCATCGCTTCCGCGAGTGTTTTCACTTCTTTGGAGATGGTGGCGGAAAAGAGAAGGGTCTGACGTTTTTCCGGCAGGGCGGCGATGATTTTCCGCATATCGTGGATAAAGCCCATATCGAGCATGCGGTCCGCCTCGTCCAGAACGAGCACCTCGACTTTATTGAGGCGAATGGTTCCCTGCTGCATGTGATCCATGAGTCGGCCCGGCGTGGCGACGACGATATCCGCACCCGATTTAAGGGATTTGAGCTGTTTTCGCATATCCACGCCTCCGAAGATGGAGACAGTTCGCAATTCGAGGAATTGGCCATATTCGAGGATGGCGCTTTTAATCTGGACGGCCAGTTCGCGCGTCGGGACCAGAATCAAAGCGCGGATCCAGCGGATTTTCGGGGCTTTTTCGTGAGAAAGACGGTGGAGGATGGGCAGGACGAAGGCGGCGGTTTTTCCAGTACCAGTCTGGGCGCAGCCTATGAGGTCGCGGCCTTCCATCACGGCGGGGATCGCCTGGGACTGAATCTCGGTGGGGGCTTCATATCCAGTAGCAAGGACCCCCCGTAAAAGAGGGTCTGAAAGTCCGAGTGATTTAAAAGGCATACCAAATTCCTATATATTTTGTAGGTAATGGTTGGTCGTAACCGGGTCCACAGGGATAATCCCGCCAACAGGGAGGCCCTGGAAAGGCAAATTAAGCATGCATTTGCA
>CAZOTP010000400.1:0-2849 GCA_964582655.1 uncultured Pirellulales bacterium
CTCTTCCTGTGGAACTCGCCAATTGCCCATACCAATCAAGTGTGAATAAATCTGCATCTCCAATACCAAAACCTAAACCAATCCCACTCGTTATTCCGGAAGTTATTGCGGACAAGCCAGGGTCCCCTCCTGTCATAGTGGAACTCAAAGCACCCGCGGCTACCGAGCCAGCCATTGCCCCAAGTTTCCCGCCAAAAGTCGAAGTTAAACCAGATACTTTTGCCAACTCTGTACTCTTTCCTATTACATTCCCAATATGGGCACCTGCTGTCGAAAATACACCGCCAACGGCCCCTCCAATAGAACCATATATAGCTCCCTGGCCAACACTTCCGCCAAATGCCGCCGCGGAACCAGCACCGATAGCAGCACCAACCACCGCACCTTTCGCCGCCGCCACGGCTGCGGCGAGAATAATCGCATCATCAATGCCAAAAAAATGCCCGCTGGGATCGGTATATTTCAGCGGATTGTTGGCGCAGTAGCTATAGCGGTTGAGGCCCTGCGAACTGAGAGTCGGCAGGACACTGTCCGCCTGGACAAACCGGGCGATCTCCGGATCGTAATACCGGGCGTTATAATAATACAGACCCGTCTCCTCGTCAAGGACCTGCCCGGTGTAGCGGTTGGAGACGTTCTTGAAGTTGTACCAGGGATCATAATCACTATCCGTTAAGGGATGGTAATCCAGGGTGTGCGAATCATCGCCGAAGGGGGTATAGACATGCCGCTTGACCTTCCCGCCGGCGGGGATGTCGATATCAGAATCCTCATTCGCATCCCAGTCCACTCCGCTGGTAATCAGGGAGGAGGAACCCAGATGATCGCTGTGATAATACACCAGTTCCGGCATAAAATCGATGGTGGGCGTGCCGACCTGAGCCAATGCTCGTTCCGGCAAGCCGGTAAGAACCAGTGTGGCGATCCATCAACCGTAAACGGCGTCCGGAATGATTCCTCCCGCCAGTCAAAAAACGTCTTTCCCTTCCCGATGTTTTGCGATACAATGCCCCCGTCGGCAATGGAGGCCGCACGATGGTACATGGCAGTATGGAATTAAAAGCGAAACTCGCGGACAACCTCAAGCGCATCCAGGAGAATATCGATCAGGCCTGTGCGAAAGCCGGACGCAATCCCTCCGGCGTCCGTCTGATCGCCATGACCAAAATGGTCGAAATGGACGCCATCCGCGCCCTGCTGGAACTGCGGCATGCCGACATCGGCGAATCCCGCGCCCAGGAGCTCGTCCAGCGAAACGCCATGATCCGCGAATCCATGAGCCGCCGACTCGAACTGCCCGGATTCTCCGCCGGCGAAATCCCCGTCAAACCCCGCTGGCACATGGCCGGGCACCTCCAGCGAAACAAAGTCAAACCCCTCCTGCCCATCGTCGAATGCATCCATTCCGTCGATTCCCTTCGCCTCGCCGAAGAAATCAACACCATGGCCGCCCGGCTCGGCCTCGCCGACAAAGTCAAAGTGTTCCTGCAGGTCAACACCAGCCAGGAAAAACAAAAATTCGGACTCGCCGTCGGCGCCGTCACCGCCATGGCCGAACAAATGGCCACCCTCCCCAATCTCCAGGTCGTGGGCCTGATGACCATGGCCGCCTTAACGGAAAACATGGAGGAATGCCGCTTCTGCTTCGGGCGGCTCCGCGAACTCTTCGAAGAACTTCGTGGCATGCGGATTCTGGGCGATTCCTTCCGCGAACTGTCCATGGGAATGAGCCGCGATTACCCCGTTGCCGTCGAAGAAGGCGCCACCATGCTCCGGATTGGAACCGCCCTCTTTGAAGGCATCACCTGGTAAACCCCCTCTCCCAAACATCTTGCGACGGAATAGCCGCTGGTTCGCTTGTTCTCAGGCTCGTTTGCTCGCCTGAAAAATCCGATAATTCCCCAACCGCATCTTCTGCAGCGTAAATTTCCCCAGCGTACTGAGCGTTTGCAGCCCGTACTTCGCGCTCCGCCGGAAATTAATCGAGGATGCCTCATCGAAATACCGGCAGGGCACAGGACCGTCGCTCATCCGAAACCCGAAATACGCTACCTGCGCCAAAAACTCCGAATCGAACACGAAATCGTCCGAATTCTCATGATACGGAATCGTTTCCAGCACCTCCCGCGTGTAGCACCGGAATCCGCTGTGAAAATCGCCCAGATTCTGCCCCAGCACCATGTTTTCAATAATCGTTAAAAACCGGTTGCTCAGGTATTTATAAAGGGGCATCCCCGTTTCGAGCGTCTCTTTGCGCGTCCGGATTCGGCTCCCCAGCATCACCTGGCACACCCCCGTCTCCATAAATCCAAGAAAATACGGAATCAGTCGGGCGTCATACTGATAATCCGGATGCAGCATCACCACCGCGTCTGCCCCTCGCTCCAAAGCCGCGTCATAACAGGTCTTCTGGTTTCCGCCGTAGCCAGTGTTCTGCTTATGCTCGATCACGGTAATCCCCAGCGACTTTGCCACCTCCACCGTTCGGTCTTTGCTGCAATCATCAACCAGGATAATCTCGCTGTAACATCCAGCGGGAATATCATCCAGCGTCGCCTTCAGCGTAAGTTCCGCATTGTAGGCCGGTAATACGATAATCACCTTCTGAAACTTCTTCGCGCCCTGTCTGTATTTGGTTATATCGAATGCCGGTTTGTCCGCTTCCATTCCAAAATCCTCGGGAAAATCGTTTGTATTTACTTATTTTGCAATGTTTTACCGCTCTGATTTCGTATCGTCATAATCTCGGAGAGAATTTGCTTTGCCAAAGCGTTTTGAGGCTCTTTGGCGAGAATCCGCTGCACGATTTCTGCCGCCTGATCCGACCGGCCCGCCTCGGCGAGCTTGCG
>CAZOTP010000401.1:0-2847 GCA_964582655.1 uncultured Pirellulales bacterium
GGGTCTGCTGGGCGGCTTCCTGGGCCTTGAAGAAGGCCAGGCCATAGGATTCGGCCAATCCCAGGACTTCGCCGGTGGATCGCATTTCAGGTCCCAGCAGCGGATCCACTTCGGGGAACATATTGAAGGGGAAGACGGCTTCCTTGACGCCGAAATAGGGGATGTGTTTTTGTTTGAGGTTCAATTCAGCGAGTTTTTTCCCGAGCATGATCTGGGTGGCGGCGCGGGCCATGGAGAGGCCGCAGACCTTGGATACGATGGGGACTGTTCGGGAGGCGCGGGGGTTGGCTTCGAGGACATAGACGACCTCGTCGGCGATGGCGTACTGCATGTTCATCAGGCCGACCACTTTGAGTTCGGTGGCGATTTTTCGGGTGTATTCGCAGATGGTGTCGATGTGTTTGGGGGGGATGGAGACGGGGGGGATGACGCAGGCGGAATCGCCGGAATGGATGCCGGCCAGTTCGATATGTTCCATGACGGCGGGGACGAAGACTTCGGAACCGTCGGCGATGGCGTCGGCTTCCGCTTCGATGGCGTTAACGAGGAACTTGTCGATGAGGATGGGTTTTTCGGGAGTGACTTCGACGGCGGCGGCGACGTATTCGCGAAGTTTTTGTTCCTCATAGACGACTTCCATGCCCCGTCCCCCGAGGACGTAGGAGGGACGAACCATGAGGGGGTATCCGATTTGATTGGCGATTTCCAGGGCCTGATCGAGATTGCTGGCCATGCCGGATTTGGGCATGGGAATGCCGAGTATTTCCATCCTTTTCCGGAACCGGTCGCGGTCTTCGGCCAGGTCGATGGCGTCGGTGGAGGTGCCGAGGATGTGTACGCCTGCCTGTTCGAGCTGCCGGGCGATGTTGAGAGGGGTTTGGCCTCCGAACTGGACGATGGCGCCGGCGGGTTTTTCTTTCTGGTAGATGCCCAGGAGATCTACGACGGTGAGGGGGTCGAAGTAGAGTTTATCGGATGTGTCGTAATCGGTAGAGACGGTCTCGGGGTTGCAGTTGACCATGATGGTTTCGTAGCCGAGGTCGCGGAGGGCGAAGGCGGCATGGACGCAGCAGTAGTCGAATTCGATGCCCTGCCCGATCCGGTTGGGGCCGCCGCCGAGGACCATGACTTTTTTGGGATTCTTTGTGCTGGTCACTTTGTCGGGGGCATTGTAGGTGGAGAAATAGTAGGCGGCATTTTCGACGCCGCTGACGGGAACGGGTTCCCATCCTTCGACGATTCCCAGCCGGACTCTCTGCTGACGGATTTTTTCTTCGGGGATGTCCAGAATCTTGGCGAGATAGCGGTCGGCGAATCCGTCTTTTTTCGCCCGGGTCAGAAGGCTATCGGGGACGGATTTTCCTTTGTATCGAAGGAGTTCCTCTTCGAGTTTGACCAACTCGGCCATCTGTTGGAGGAACCAGGTTTTGATGTGGGTTTTTTCGTGGAGGGACTGGATGTCGGCGCCTTTGCGGATGGCTTCATACAACTGGAACTGCCGTTCGCTGGTGGGGGCGCTGATACGGTTGAGAAGCTCGTCGAGGGAGAGTTCGTGGAAGTTTTTGGCGAAGCCCAGTCCGTAGCGGCCGTTTTCGAGGGAGCGAATGGCTTTCTGGAAGGCTTCCTTGTAATTTTTTCCGATGCTCATGACTTCGCCGACGGCTCGCATCTGGGTGCCGAGCTTGTCTTCGACGCCTTTGAATTTTTCGAAGGCCCATCGCGCGAATTTGACGACGACGTAATCGCCGGAGGGGGTGTATTTTTCAAGGGAGCCGTCTCTCCAGTAGGGGATTTCATCGAGGGTGAGTCCGCCGGCCAGGAGGGAGGAGACGAAGGCGATGGGGAACCCGGTGGCTTTGGAGGCCAGGGCGGAGGAGCGGGACGTTCGCGGGTTGATTTCGATGACGACGACGCGACCGGTTTGAGGGTCGTGGGCGCACTGGATGTTGGTGCCGCCGATGCCTTCGATGGCCTCCACGATGTCGTAGGAATATTTCTGGAGTTTCTGCTGGAGTTTGGGATCGATGGTCAGCATGGGCGCGGTGCAGTAGGAGTCACCGGTGTGGATTCCCATGGCATCGACATTTTCGATGAAGCAGACGGTGATTTTTTGTCCTTTGGAGTCGCGGACGACTTCCAGCTCGAGCTCTTCCCAGCCGAGGACGGATTCTTCGACGAGAATCTGGTGAACGAGGCTGGCGGCAAGCCCGCGGGCGGCGATGGTGCGGAGTTCATCGATGTTATAGACCAGCCCGCCTCCGGTGCCTCCCATGGTGTAGGCGGGACGAATGACGACCGGGTAACCGAGGTCTTTGGCGATTTGTTCGGCTTCCTCGACGGAATAGGCCGGTTCGCTTTTGGGCATGTCGATGCCGAGCTTGTTCATGGTGTTTTTGAATTCGATGCGGTCTTCGCCCCGTTTGATGGCGTCGATCTGAACGCCGATGACTTTCACGCCATATTGATCCAGGACGCCGGCGCGGGCGAGTTCGGAGGAGAGGTTCAGGCCGCTTTGACCGCCGAGGTTGGGCAGGAGGGCGTCGGGTCGTTCCTTGGCGATGATTTTGGTCATGGTCTGGAGGTTGAGGGGTTCGATGTAGGTGACGTCGGCCATGCCGGGGTCGGTCATGATGGTGGCGGGGTTGGAATTGACCAAGACGATTTTGTAACCGAGTTTCCGGAGGGCTTTGCAGGCCTGAGTGCCGGAGTAATCGAATTCGCAGGCCTGTCCGATGATGATGGGACCGGAGCCGATAATCATGATTTTGTGGATATCGCTGCGTTTGGGCATATCTTTTCTCCTGAGCGGCGGTTGGATTGAAACGTCATTATTGGATTTTGATTAAA
>CAZOTP010000402.1:0-2835 GCA_964582655.1 uncultured Pirellulales bacterium
AGGAGCAAATCTTTTACCTATGAAGATTTGGTAAACACTAATGCCGATGTCTTATGGCTGAGCGACCCTTCTGGAGGACAATATCAGTACTCTGCCGAGGAGTTCGCTGCCGTTGAAAAATATGTAAAGGAAGGGCATTCTATTCTTGGTACATATATGGCATTTCAATTCAGCTTATATGATAATCGAACGCTGGCCCCACTTTTCGGTTTACGACAAGATATCAATTACGATATCCATTCTCAGCCAGCAGAAAATACATTTCAAATCCTGACAAATCATTCCCTTTTTAATTCTATATCAAATCCGTATATCAGTGGTGGATATCCGAATGCCCAGGTCCCCGCGAGCGACTTGAAATGGGATACCGACGACCTCGGCACAGCACAGTTGCTTGCCAAGACATCCGATAATCGCGGTATCATCACGTGGTATGAAACTCCCTCATATCACGCTATCTATATCAGCAAAATGGTCGAGTGGTATGGCGGTCAGATGGATACGCAATTACTTTATAATGCATTGACTATCCCCGAACCGGCGACGCTTTCCCTCCTCCTGGGCGGCATTACCGCGCACCGCCGAAAACGAAAATAATTTCGATCCCTTCGACAGCGTTCGTTACGCCTCGCCTCGCGCCCAGCGGGCACTTCAGATGCCCGCTTCTTCGCCCATGCGCCTTCACTGATCGGAAATCAAAACGAAAATCCTCTTATTCTTCCCATCTGTCAACATCTGCGTTCATCGGCGGTGTAAAGGGATTTTGAGGGATTTCGATGGAAGCGGGATTATTCGCGGAACAACGTGTCTTGATCGTCAGGGGGCGGAGAGAATTTTTCGATGCATCGAGGGGAATCCAGGCTGGTTTGGTTGACGGCCGGGGAAACGGGGTGGCATTGCAAATCAGCGCCGGCGGAGGAATCTAGGGCCGTTTGGAGGAAGGCGGGATCGAGGATCGCGGGATTTAGCCACAAACCGTAGTGTTCAGCCCGGAGAATGACGGGCATCCGGTCGTGGATGGCTTTGACGGACTCGGCCGCGGGCTCCGTGAGAATCGCGCAGGTTTCGAGTGGGTCGTGGTTGGGCGGGGACCAGAGGTCCCAGAGCCCCGCGAACGCGAAGGGCCGATGTTCGGGAAGGTGGAAAAAGTAAGGCTGTTTGCCTTTGGCCCGATGGAGCCACTCGTAAAAGCCAAGGGCCGGGATCAGGCAGCGGCGATGCCGGAACGGTTGGCGGAAGGCGGGCTTCTGCGCGGCGGATTCACGGCGGGCGTTGATGAAGGCACTGGATTTCTGCTCAACCCCCGTCCAGTGCGGGATCAGGCCCCAGTGCAGAAGGGCAAGGGTGCGGCGGGGGGAGCCGTGGGGTTGGCGGATGGCGGGGATGTTCTGCCCCGGCGCGATGTTGTAGCGGGGCGGAAGATCGGGCGGATCCTCCACGCCGAAAAGCTCGGTGAACTGCTTGGGCGAGATGCGAAGGGCGAAACGGCCGCACATAATGGAGGCTTCTCCATTCAGGAGGGATCGGTCGGGTCCGTGTTTCCATCCAACTGGCGGAGGCGGAAATTGAAATTGTCGATTTTCCGGGCGGCGTCGTCGAAGCGGGCCTTGGCGTTGCCGATGTGTTTGCCGACGGTCAGGAAGTCGTCCAGGAAAAGCTGAAGTTCGGTCTGGAGCTGGGCAAGACGCTGTCGGATCTGTTTTGCGTTTTGTTCGATTTGAAGGCCCCGCAGGCCCGCGGCGATGACCATCAGATAGGCGTAAAGCGTGTTGGGCGAGACGAGGATGACTTTTTTCCCGCGGCCATACGAGGCGATGTCGGCCGGTTCGTCGGCGGCGGGAAGCAAGGTTTCGTAATAGACGTTTTCCGCCGGGACGTACATCATCGCGAAGTCAAGCGTGCCCTGGTCGGGCTGGATGTATTTCTGCGCGATTTCATCGATGCGTTTGCGGACGTCCCGGAGAAAGTTGCGGCGGGCTTTGGCGCGGTCGGCGGGATTTTCAGCCTGAAGCATGGCCTGGAAATTTTCGAGCGGGAATTTGGCGTCGATGCAGACGCGGCCTTGGATCAGCTCGACAACGGCGTCCACGATGCCCCCGTCGGGAAAGCGGTACTGGATCTGGTAATGGTTTTGCGGCAATACGTCGGCGAGGAGGTTTTCGAGGCTCCATTCGCCCAGCCCGCCCCGGAGTTTGGGGCTTTGCAGGATGTCCTGGAGCTGGCGGACCTCGGCGGAGAACTGCTGGATCTGCTGGGTGGACTGGTGGAGCTTGCCCATCTGCTCGTGGAGGGCGGCGATGGTTTTTCCGGCGGTATCGAGCCGCTGGGCGATGGCGCTCTGGGTTTGCTGGGCGAGAGACTGCTCCTGCGCCATGCGGTCCTGCACGGAGACGCTGAGTTTCTGGAGGGAGTCGGTAAGCTGCCGGGATAGGTTGGAAAGCTGGTTGTCCTGCTGCATCGCGGAGTCGCGGATGAGCTGCTGGAGGAGGGTGGCGGAGGTTTGCCACGGATCGGGGGTGCGGCGGCGCAGGAGAATGACAATTCCGGCAGCCAGCAGAATGGCGATGACAATCAGAAGAACGATCACCGCGGTTGTGGACATGAATGAAACCTTTATCGCGATTATCGCGTCGCGAGATTAAAAATCAAATACAGCGCGACCATGATAACGGCCAGCACCGCCCACCAGGTCCAGACCCCTTTGGGAGAATGTCCGGACTGACGGTAGGTTTCCTGCAGGGTGGGGAGACGCTGTTCCGGGCCCGGAGGCGGCGTCAGCAGGGAAACAATGACCATAAAGACGCACAGGATCGCGAAGAGAATGAACGAGAGGAG
>CAZOTP010000403.1:0-2809 GCA_964582655.1 uncultured Pirellulales bacterium
TCCCGCTAAAAACGGATCTGTCGCAAGTTTTCGGCTTCCCCCGCCGCCCCACACCCTCTTCAATTGACCGCTGTTTAAGTAGAAAATTTTCCTCATGAGCACATCCATCACTGCTATCACTGCCCGCGAAATCATCGATTCCCGCGGTAACCCGACCGTTGAGGTCGACGTCCGCCTCGCTTGCGGCGCCTTCGGCCGCGCGGCCGTTCCGTCCGGTGCCAGCACCGGCGAACACGAAGCTCTCGAGCTGCGTGACGGCGCCGCTCCCGCCAAGTCGCTGCCCAAGGGCATCGATGGCAAGAAGCGCTACCTCGGCAAGGGCGGGCAGTCCGCCGTCAACAACGTCAAGACCGTCATCGCTCCGGTCCCCGCCGGCATGGACGCCTGCGACCAGATCACGATCGACCGCACGATGCTCGCCCTCGACGGCACCAAGACCAAGAGCAAGCTCGGCGCCAACGCCATCCTCGGCGTCTCCCTCGCCGCCGCCAAAGCCGCCGCGGACTACTGCTGCCTGCCCCTCTACCGCTACCTCGGCGGAAGCAATGCCAATATCCTCCCCGTCCCCATGATGAACATCCTCAATGGCGGAAAGCACGCCGACAACAACGTGGATTTCCAGGAATTCATGATTATGCCCTTCGGCGCCAAAAATTTCCGAGAAGCTCTCCGCATGGGCGCGGAAACCTTCCATTCCCTCAAGAAAGTCCTCGCCAAAAAAGGCTACAACACCGCCGTCGGCGATGAAGGCGGATTCGCCCCCAGCCTCAAATCCAATGAAGAGGCCCTCGAAGTCATCCTCGAAGCCGTTAAGGCCGCCGGATACAAAATCGGAAAAGACATCTTCATCGCCCTCGACCCCGCCGCCTCCGAACTCTACAACACCGAAAAGAAAGGCTATTTCTTCTTCAAATCCGATCCGAAGAAAAAGGTCTCCAGCTCCGACATGGTCAAATACTGGGCCGACTGGTGCAAACGTTACCCCATTGTAAGTCTTGAAGACGGTCTCGCCGAAGACGACTGGAAAGGCTGGAAAGAACTTACCGATACCATCGGCGGCAAAGTCCAGCTCGTCGGAGACGACCTCTTCGTCACCAACACCAAACGACTCGCACAGGGCATTGAACAAAAGAGCGCAAACTCCATCCTCATCAAGGTCAACCAGATCGGCACCCTCACCGAAACCTTTGAAGCCATTCGCATGGCCCAGCGGAATGGATGGACCGCCGTCGTCAGCCACCGCAGCGGAGAAACCGAAGATTCCACCATCGCCGACATCGCCGTCGCCAGCGGCGCAGGCCAGATCAAGACCGGCTCCCTCTGCCGTACCGACCGCATCTGCAAATACAACCAGCTTCTCCGCATCGAAGAAGACCTTGGCGCACAGGCCGTCTTCGGCAGCGCCATCTGGAAACGATAAGCTTCGCCTTGAAAAAACGCTCCGGCAGGCCGTCCCGCTTGCCGGAGCCTCTGGATTCGAAAGCGATCCGGATATGATAACGCCAGACGGAAAACGTGAAATCACGGCCAGTGAGCGGTTTTATATCTGGCTGTTCTTTACGATTCTCTCCACCATCGGCATGGCCGCCATCGGCGTCGCCGTCCTGGCCGATCCCCTCGCCGGCTACTACGCCGATCAGGCGGTCCTCAACGCCCAGCAGAAACGCACCGAAAGCCTTCAGGAGCTTCAAGCCCAGCTCAACGAACTCCTCGCCAACGCCGACAATCCCTCCGTCATCGAACGCGCCGCCATCAGCCAGCTCAAGTGCGTTCCGCTCGCCGAAGTCGATCCGGCCCCGCCGCTCCCACGCGAATGGCCCGAACTGACCGAAGCCCTCCGCAAAATCGACCAGACCCCGCCCCCCCCGGTCAGCGAATCCCAACGCTTCATGCAGACCCTCGCCGGGAACTGGTACTGGCAGACCATGCTCATGATCCTCGGCTCCGCGATGGTCGTCACCGCCCTGACGTTTTTCTACAAACCCTCGTAGCGGCCGCCAAAACCTCTGCGCCGCGTTCCGGAGGTCTCTGTGAGTGTCACAAAACGCCTTCTCGCCGGCTCTCTCGCCGTCGTATTCCCCTTCGCGATGGGCGGCTGGGAGTCCTTCCCCCGAAAACCGTTTTCCCCTCCCCCCGGCCGGCCGATCCATTCCATCGCCCTGCTCAAAGTCGAAAATCCGCCCGTCTATGACGCCAAAGACATCGATTCCGCCGGCGCCGTCGCGGCCGCCGCGCTGCGCCTGGCCGTCGGCTCATCCGGCAAAAGCAAAGCTGACGCCGAAACCCAGAACAAACGCAGGCGGGAATTCGATTCCATCTTACGCTCCCGGAATTTCGACTTCGCCTCCCTGATGACCGCCAAACTTCAGGAGGAGCTGACCCGCGCCGGATATGCCGTCACCATCGTCGAGGTTCCCCGCCTCGATCTGCAGAAAAAGCAGCTCTGGAAAGACTGCCGCTGCATCCCCGCCGACACCGACGCCGACGCGTGGCTGGATGTCACGGGATTTTTTGTGGGCTATGAACGCTTTGAATCCCCCCTCGGCAACCGCTACGCCCCGAAAATCGAAGTCCACGCCCGCCTCTCCGATCCTGCCTCGGGAACCGTCCTCTACGCCGACCGCCTGGTCTTCTGCTCCGAATCCCACGATCATTGCGTCTATCTCCCCTCCGAACGAAAAAAAATCTATCGCGATTTCACCGAATTGATCGCCGACAACCAGCTCGTCCCCGACGAAATGACCGACGGCGCAAACGCCCTCGCCGCCCAAATCGCCCGCTCCCTCCATCCCTGACCCATTCTGTCGTT
>CAZOTP010000404.1:0-2806 GCA_964582655.1 uncultured Pirellulales bacterium
CTCGGCGATCCGCTTCGCCCCTTGTTCATTGGGGTGGAGGGCATCCGCGAAATCCGCATCCTTCAATCGGGAACAGATATCCGTCAGGGGAACGTTCTGCTGCTGGCAAAATGCCGCCAGCCAATGATTATGATACTCCCGCTTCCGGCGCAAATCGCCCCGTTGATAGACGGGAAACAGCGATTCGTTCACGTGGGGAACGTTGATCAATACAGGAGCGATGCCTTTTTCCTTTGCCAATCCAATCATATTCTCCAGATTTTTGGTAATGCTCCGGCTGGTTTGTTCCAGATTATCAGAAACGCCAAGGTCGTTGGTTCCGTAGCCGATGACAAAATGCCGGGCGGCCGGGAAACATGCCAGGGCATCCTGGACATGCCCGACTCCTTCCTCGGATAACGCTCCGGCGATCCCCGCGTTGACGATGGTGAACTCGGGCAGCCGTTCCTGCAGAAATTCCGGATACGTCGGATAGGGCCGTTCCTCCGGAGAAAACTGCGTCCAGCCGGTGATGCTGTCCCCGATACAGACGATATCAGCAGGATTGGTTTCCATGGGATGGCACAAATATTTCCGATGTAAACATTTTGGCTTTGAACGGCAATATAATCGAGTTCACCTGGAATGTCCAAATTAAATGATCCCTTTTTTGAAAATGTTCACGTTCCCATCCAACGCAATTTGTTCCCCCTCCAACAGCTGATAAGCGGCTTTTACTGCCCCTTCAGCACAGTCTCCCGCCACTTCAAAACCGTCTCCTCGGAAGGAATTTGACACCACACATCCATCTGACCGTCGCCATCCGCATCAAACGCCGCTTTGCAATATCCGTAATCTGTCCGATAGTATATAAAGGCAAGAATAATCGGCCCCTGCTCTGCGTATTCCGATGATAACATAATATCCAGCCGTTGGCTGCTTTTAGATTCTTGATCTGGGACTAAAACTCCGTAATGGAGCTCGCCAACATAACCAAATCCAACTGCATGCCATGTATTATGTTCTTGTTTCGATCCATCCGGCGGTGTGTGCTTGACAAATAAATCGTCGGGTTGTTCAACTCGAATATCAATTGCCGGGGCTCTCTCGGCCAGGTCCGCTTCGGACGCTTCATGCTGATTTTGCCACTTATCCGAAGGTAAGCGATAAAATCGGAGTGTGTTTTCATCCAGCGTAACGGCGGCAACACCGGGATGAATCACCGTCGGCTGATCTTCATACCCCAAAACCTGCCCGTTTTGGTAATCTGCCGGAATGGCCGGAATAAACAAAGTTTTCTGCGGTACGGCATCGTAATCGATCTGATAGGTCCTTACGGGTTTGTCCTGCTCTTCTTCATAGACTTCCATTCGAAGCAGTCTCTGATCTCTGTCCCGCAGCCAGCACCGATATGTAGTCTCTTTGTATTCATTAAAATCATACAGGGTCACTCCTTCCCCTTCCAACTCGGTCTGGCCGACAACGTGACCAGGGGAAGAATGATAGGTTCCATTCGGCTCCTCATACAGGGCATAATATTTCGCCATCAAATATCTGTCAATCTGCTTTTGCCTTAATTGACGATAGGTCTCTTTATGTTTATAGTTCAGCAAGTCCCCATCCAGAAATCCCCAGTATTTTGTGAGATGGTTCAGAGAATATTCCCCTTCTTCATTATAAATAGTGGTTGTGGGGATACCTCGCACATAACCGGGATCTTTTACGATCTGCCAGTTTTCCTCGGCACGCATGAAACATGGCCGCTGCACCCAGACCTCTTCCGTTTTGATGAAATCGCCGAAATTTATTCCAAATATTGGTTTCTGATCCTTAATAAACAGGTGTATGGAATCGTTCGTCTGGATCTGATATTCAAGATTCTGCATCACCTGGGACCATGCGATATTCGAGGAGCTTGGCGAAATATCCAGTGCGTTGTAAACAAGAAATGCCACCATCAGCAAAGCAGCGGCCCCCGCAAATCGCAGCGGTTTTATAGAAAGGAGGCTCCTCCATATCTCCGACGTGTCCCACCGCCCGGCCTTGCCTCCTTCCGGATGTTCTTTAGCTATACCAAGTGATTTCGCCACGTTGCGATCCAGAAATTCAGACGGCCCAACAGTCTTTAGCTGGTATAAAAGTTTTTCAACATCTTTCGTGTTCATCGAAATACTCCTGTAAAGGTCCGGTCAGAGCTTCGAGCCCGCGCCGATAGCGGGAGGCAATCGTTGCCATCGGCTCATCCAGCAGTTCCGCGATTTCACGGAATTTCAGTCCCGCAAAGATTTTCAAAACAATCGTTTCTTTCTGTTCGAAGGGAATCTGGTTCAGAGCCTGGTCCACCTGCTCGCAGGCCTCCTTCTCCAGACACCGGTGATCCGGCTGATCTCCTCGCGGCGCCGCTAGAAAACAATCCGGCCTTGTCTCTTCAAAGGATAGATTTCTTTTTGCCGTCTTCAATTGATCAAGAGCGGTGTTTCGTAAGGTTCGGAATACATAAGCCCGTACATTCCTCACCGCTTTGGATTGCCCGGATAACGAAACAAACGTGTTTTGTACGGCATCTTCCGCCAGTGACTGCCTCCGGGTAATCGACAGCGCATAGGCATACAACTCCTGTCGGTACCTCTGGTAGAACTTCCACAACGTGTCACGTCCATCCGTCTCTGACAAAACCGTTTCCTTCCTGAAGGATTTTATGCCGGTTCACATAGAATTGACGATTACAACCTCCATTTTTATTCTTTTTGGGCGGATTGAAAAACAAAAATATTTGTAAGCGTTCACTAGAAAATCCATTTTATGTAAAAGCCTGTCCATGTCCGAT
>CAZOTP010000405.1:0-2796 GCA_964582655.1 uncultured Pirellulales bacterium
GAATCATGGCGCGGGGCGCGGGTGGTGGCGACGAGGGATTCATGCCACGCTCCCTTTGCCGAGGAGTTCGAAATCACGGTAGGGTCCGGTGCGAACGGGTCTGTTAACTGGACGACCGCTGTTTACGAGAGAGCCCGAGAGTTTGACCCGTTGCTCTTGGGTGCCGAAGCGGAACGTGCACGTTTCCTGTCGCCTCGTCGCGCGGACAGTGCGAAACAGAGAATCGGGTTGTCGTTTGCGCTCGACCATAACCCTTTGACTCCAACGGGTTACAGAAAAGCCCCGGCGGCTTGCGCTCTGGGGCTTTCCGTTAACTGGATCGGCGGAGTAGTTCGCCGTTTTTAATCAAACTCCCCGACCAGGACTCGAACCTGGAACCTAGCGGTTAACAGCCGCTCGCTCTACCGATTGAGCTATCGGGGAATTCTTAACTCTTGCTCCGCCAACGGGTGGCGTGCAGCAAGAACAAACATGGTAATTGGGAATCATATTTTGTCAAGAAGATTTATCGGGCAGAAATTCGAGATCCTTGAACATTTGCAAATCCTCCTCCGTTTTGCGCCCCTGTGTTGTTAAGTAGTTGCCAATCATGGTGCTGCTGGCGCCGGCGAAGAACATCCAGCTTTGCAGATCGCGGAGGCATTTCTCCCGCCCGCCGGCAATTTTGATCTGTTTGTCAAAATGTATAAACCGAAATACGGCAATGGTTTGCAGCGCCTCCAGGGGAGGGATCGGTGGGTTGTTTTCAAATGGTGTTCCCGGGATGGGATTGAGAAAATTTAGGGGTATGCAATCCACGTTTAAATCACGGATTTGCAAAGCCAGGTCCACCCGATCTTCCCGGGTTTCCCCCAGACCGAAAATGCCGCCGCAGCAAATGGCCAAGCCTGCTTTCTGTGCATTTTTTACGGTGTTTATACGATCTGCAAATCTATGAGTGGTAACGACTTGCGGAAAAAACCGCTCGGAGGTTTCCAGGTTGTGATTGTAGCGGCGAATCCCCATGCTATAGAGTTTTACCGCCTGAGATTCACTCAGGCACCCCAGCGCCGCACAGCAAGTTAAGTCCTTGTTATTACGGATTTTAGAAATTGGTTCCGAAAGCGAATCGATCTCCCGGTCCGAGGGGGCAAGTCCGCTGGCAACCAGGCCCAAGAACTCGGCTTTATTGTGTACGGCGTTCTCCGCGGCGGTCAGAATGGCTGGAATGTCTGCAACTTCTTTATTGACAGTAGTTTGATAATAAGAGGATTGGGCACAGAAGCGGCAGTCCTCGGAGCATTTTCCGGTTTTGATGGAAAGGATGCTGCAAAATGAGATTTTGTTGCCTAAATAGTGATTCCGTATGGAGTTAGCCCAATACAAAAGGTCATATCGGTCCTGACCGGAAAGCTGGATCAGGAACAGGGCATCCGAACGGTCGATCGGTTTTCCGAAAAGCACATTTCGGGCCAGATCGGCTACTCTTCGATTGACATAATCCATTATATATTAAGGAGTAGTGGTATTTTCAGGCGTTTTTTTACCGGGTGAGGCCTGGGGATTTTGAATGGGATTACGACTGGATCGACGCGGTGTCGTTGCGGCGGGAAATTGGACTTCCTCCTCGGTTTCCCGAGTAAAAATTTCGGTCAGGTCGGCAGAGGCGAGATTGGCGATTTGACCAAACTTGTTTGCTTTATAAACCCCGATCTGATGGGTAGTTGTGTTAATAATCCAAAGAAGATCGTTGTCCACGTTTTCCAGCGCCGTAGTAGCCAGAAAGAGACTT
The DNA here is from genome assembly GCA_964582655.1 of uncultured Pirellulales bacterium. Lineage (GTDB taxonomy): Bacteria > Planctomycetota > Phycisphaerae > Sedimentisphaerales > SM23-30 > CAZOTP01. Next base: position 1,772 of record CAZOTP010000405.1, read on the forward strand.
GACCGAACGCTTTTAAAGTCTTGCGCCGCAACGTTTTTGGATGTATAATAGAAGACCAGAATCGCGATTTGCACCGCAGCGGTTGCAGACAGCAGAAGAATCAAAGATTTGCGGGAGTTCAATTTGGAGTCTCCTCAGCATCATAAGTCATTGTTTCTCGGAGATTTATGATATCCCCAAACAGGATTTGCTGATTTCGCCGATCATAATAGCCCAGGGTCATCTGGAGGTTGATCGGATCGACGATCCAGACAATACCCTCATCTGTGCTAATTCTTGATGGGACAAGGAGATAGTCTGTTTTTGCAGGCGGATTCTGCGCATGGGCCTGGGGCAGATTCAGAAGAGAAAAGAGGATGATGCAGATCAGGATGATGTTCAGGCAGAGCAGAACAGGAATGATTTTCCCTTGTTTATCAGACATATAAACCTCCGTTGGCTAGAGGGTTACAGTTAGTCCACATTGACCCGCCTGGCATCCTTGAAGCTGACGGCTACCGCAGCGGCGGAGAGAACGCCCCCTATGACCCAGGGGATGCCTTTCCAAGGCGCTTTCTGGGCGCTAATGGATTTCGATGCGGGTGCGGCTTTTTCCTTTTTCCCTTTCGCCGCCTGGGCGGAGCTGAACGACAAGCAGGACATCAGGATCAGGGACGTCAGCAGAAGAGTGTTTATAACTTTTTTCTTCATAATCAGTTACCTTTGATAAAGCGGGATGTCAACGTTCCCATTATATTCGCTGCTGACGGTAATTTCAAGGGAAAGCCCCGAAGATCGCGAGACATTTTAGTGAGGCTCTATTTTTTGGCTGGCTGGATATAAGGCGGAGGCGAGGCCTCGAAGTGTGCCTAACGGCTCAAGGTGTGAAGTGAGAAAGTTGCGAACGGTGTGAAAGGAAACAAGGGTGATTCGTGGCTTGTGGCTAGTGGCGGGATGGACAAGGTTGGCAAAATGGGTAAGAAAAAAATGGGTTCAAAATGCACTGAAATGCACCGGAATTGCACCGGAATGACCCTGATTTGCAC